>NZ_JBSGUP010000425.1:0-7166 GCF_053607985.1 Streptomyces sp. NPDC055078 | reverse complement strand
ACCCACCCGTACCGCTCCGATAACATGATCGAACGACGGCGACCGCTCTCATCGCCCGCGCATCACCGGTAACCGTGCCAACCGGCGCGGAGATTGACCCGTTCGGCTAAATTCTAACAAATCGGCCAAATAATTGATAACTAAAATATCGCGGGTGTATTCGCGAATAAAATCCAGAATTCCGTCGGCCACGTGGCGTCAACGACGGGCCACGCCACGGGCGATGCTGTGGGCCATCGCGGGTGTGGTGGCCCTCGGATTCATGGTCACGCTGGAGATCGCCGCGCGTCACTACGGCCTGCGGGGGCCGATCTCCAACCAGGCGCGGGAAGTGATATTCGCCCCCCAGTCGGGGCCGCTGTTGTACGCCAGTATGGCGTTGATGATGGTGGTGCTCACCTGGCGGCAGCGGTTCATCGCGGCCGGTGCCGCGATCGGCATCGACCTCGCCTTCGATCTGGTGCGGTGGGCGGTCGACGCGAGACTGAACTACGGCAACGGCGCGTTGTGGGTGATCCTGGCGTGTGGGGTCATCGCTGTCACACGCCGCACCGGCCCGGAACGTGTCCTGCTGCTGAAGGGCGTCGGGCTGGGCCTGCTGCTGGTGGCCGGCCGCAAGACCGGCGACACCTGGCTGATCATCACGTCGAAGACCCGTCCGCAGGTGCTCGACCAGTACGTGGCCATGACCGATCAGGTGCTGGGAAACCCGTCGTGGGTGGTGGGCCGGATGGTCAGGGCCACCGGCTCGGTCGGCTTCCACGTCCTCGACTTCGTCTATGTGAAGCTCGCGGTCGCCGCGGTCGTCATCGCGGTCTACCAACTGCGGAAAGTGGCGGTCGAGCGCCGCTTCCCGCGCCATCATCTGGTGCGCACCTTTCTGGTCATCGGCCTGCTCGGGCCGGCCATCTACATGATCTTCCCGGTGGTCGGACCGATCTTCATCTACAGTGCCGACGGCGGGTTCTGGGCGCTGGGCGACATATGGCCGGACACACCGCCGCCGACCGAAACCCCGGACCGGGTGCCGTTCGACGAGATAACCCCGCGCAACTGCATGCCCAGCCTGCACACCGCGTGGGCCACCGTCATCTTCATTCATGCCCGCAAGGGCCCACGGATTCTGCGATTCGCAGCCGCGATCTGGTGGATTCTCACGCTCGGCGCAACGCTGGGATTCGGCTATCACTACGGAGCGGATATCGTCGTCGGCGTGATTTTCGCGCTCACGATCGAGGTGGCGCTGCGCACGTTCGACCGAGGCTGGGACCGGTCGGGAATCCGGTTTGTCGCCTACGGCACAACGGTCTTCGCTGTGCTCCTGGTGTCGTATCGATATCTGCCGATGGAGATGATCGAATATCCCTGGGTGTTCGGGCCGCTTCTCCTTCTGTCGATGGTCTCGGTGATCCTCGGCTATGTGCGGACCATCAGACTCTGGGAGCCGAAGACCGCACCGGCGCGGCAGCCGGAACCGCAACCCGAACTGGTGTGAGGCAGTGGGCGTGTGGGCGCCTGCCCCGGCTCCGGACCTGGCCGCCGGGCGAGTCGTGCGGGTCGGCAGGCCAGGGGGACCGGGGGAGTCCGTCGCCTCACGGAGCCGGGGCCCGACCGTTCATGGGGCGGCCGGGGCCCGACCGTTCATGGGGCGGCCGGGGCCCGACCGTTCACGGGGCCGGGATCCCGGGCGGGCGGGCCGGCCGGCCGAGGCGGACCGGGACGCCCGGCGAGTACAGCACGCTGACCGGCTCCCCTTGCGGTTCGGGCAATCCCGCCGCCACCACCAGTTCCTCCCGGCATTCGACCAGCTCCGCGCGGTACAGCGGCCAGCGCGGGTGGTCGTTCGGCAGAAAGGCGACACCGCCGGGGAAGGCGTTGTGCATCCCCCACCGGGCGGTCAGGAAGTGCTCCAGCTCCGTTGGCTCCTCGACGCGTTCGCCCTTGCGTATGGCGACCCGGCTGCCTGTGCCGCGCGGCGCGGGCCAGCGCCGGGAGCTGGTGTAGACGACGTCGTCGCCATCGGAGCGGACGGACATACGGGACCATACGTACGGCAGCCGGAATCCGGCCCGCCCCATGAGCACCGGCAGCAGCCGCGCGGCGTCCATCGAGCGGAAGACCACACCGCGCCGGCCGTGCGCGTCGACCGAGTACAGGCGCACATTCGTCTCCGGGAAGGTGCCGAGGTAGGGGACTCCGGGCAGCCGGAACCAGCCGACCCGGTGCATCCGGAAGGCGACCAGGCCGACGTAGGTGGTCCCGTCGAAGGTGTCGGGAACCGTCCCGGCCGGCAGCAGCGGAGCCACCGCGGCCGGGTCCACGGCCCAGTGGACGAAGGCGAGGTCCAGCCACCACTGGGTGAGCAGGGGACTCGCTATCGCTGAGGGGGCGTCCGGGCTGACGGGCGGCCGTGGGCGGTTCTCTGTGCTCGACATCGCGTCAGCATCGCAGAGCGCCCGGAGCCGGCCGCACAGTGGTGGGGGACAGCGGCAACAGCGGCAACTGCGGCAACGGCGGCAACTCGGCCGTCGTGCTCCGCTGGTACATGCTCCGCCGGTGCGCGGACGAGGCCGGGCCGTCGCGCCGATGCCCGGCCGCCATCGGTGACTTCCCCGGCCGGGCGCGTGACCCGGCGGTCCGGCACGCGCTCGGCACCGACCACCCGGGCACGCGGTCCGGCCGGCCCGGACCCGGGATCCGGGGTGCCCGGCGGAGCCGAGTCACCGGCCGGGGCCGTGTCGCCCGCCGCCATGAACGCGAAGGCTTGACCGCGGGCGGTGGAGCCGTCGGGACCGGGTCTCGTGCTCGCGGGCCGGCACCAGCGACTCGCGGGGCGGTACTGCCGAGCCGCCGCCCCTGCCCGATCGATGGTCCCGGACCCCTCCTGCGGAAGTTGCGGGAAGTGTACAGTTCTGTGCATGGGTGAAACTCTTCCGATCACCGAGGCGCGCGCCCGGTTCGGGTCGCTGGTCCGGCGGGCGTCGCACGCCCGCGAGCGGATCACGATCACGGACCATGGCCAGCCCGCCGCGGTTCTGATCAACCCGCAGGAACTCGCCGATCTTGAGGACGCGCTCGCGCTCGCCCTCTACCGCCGGCGGCAGGAATCCGGCACGTCGGAGGGCGTGCCGCACACCGAGGTGCGCGCCCGGCTCGGGCTGGAGAGCGGGTCTTGACGCACACGGTCATCTGGGACGAGGCCGCCATCGACACGGCCGCCCGGTTCCTCCAGGACGACCCCGGCGGCCTGCGTCTTCTGATGGACGCCGTCGACCTCCTCGCCGACCGGCCGAGGCCCGAGGGCAGCGCCGAATACGGCTCCCCGGATCTGCGCCGTATGCATGCGGGCCGCTACCGGGTGCTGTACGAGATCGCGGACGCGACCGTCACCGTCGTGGTCATCCACATCGGCCGCACCGGCTGACACCCCCTCATCGGGGCCCCACCCCGGCCATGCGTGACATGCCATCGGCCCGAGGCGTATGCCCGGCGCGAAACGCCCGTGACGGCCGACGTCCCTGTCCCGGCGCCCGGCATTCGCCGTCGCCCGTTCAGCGGCGGACCCGGTGGCGCAGGTGCGGCCCCCGGTCGCCCTGGATCACCTGGTGCGGGTCCTCCGGCAGATACTGGGCATCGACCGGCCCGAAATACCGCTTGCCCGAGCCGAGGACCACCGGTACGACGTCCATCGCCACCTCGTCCACCAGCCCGAGAGCGAGTGCCTGCCCGCCGGCATCGCCCGCCGCCACGGCGACGGTGCGCTCCCCGGCGAGTTCTCGGGCCTTCGCGATGCCGGTGACGGTCGGAACGAGGGCTGCCGGGAGCACCGTGAGCGCGGACCATTGACACGACGATGGGCCCTGACTAGCTTTGCCGGATCGATTCGGCAAAGAGTGAAGGCACACAGCGAAGTGGACCAGGCATGAGCACATCCACGCCCGACTGGCTCATATCCCGGATACCGGAGGTCGATAGGGAACAGATCGCGGACGTCCTGTCCGGTGGCTTCGGCGTCAGCGGCTCCCTGCTGGATCTCGGCAGTCAACAGGACCTCAACGTCCGGGTGGTCACGGACTCCGGCCGGTCGTATGTGCTGAAGGTGTCCCATCCGGCCGCCGACCCGGACTCGCTGCGTGCCCAGTGCGAGGCGGTCGGGCAACTGGCCGCGACGGCACCGGGGCTGCGGCTGCCCCGCGCCCATCGGGGCCGGGACGGCGCGTATCTCCAGCCCCTCGCCACCGGGGAAGGCCACCTCCACTGCCGGCTGCTGGACTACGTCGACGGTGAACCGATCATGGACAGCCGCTATCTCGCGCCGCCCGTGGTCGCGCGGCTGGGCGAGGTGTCGGGCAGGATCGCGGCCGGGCTGGCGGGAGCGAGTGCTCCGGAGGCCGGGCCGCCCGGCCAGTGGGATCTGCGCAATGCCCTCGGGGTGATCGAGGCACTCGCCCCGCGGATGGCCGGGCGGGCCGATGCCGAAAGGGTTCTCCGGGCCGTCCGCGCGGCCCACGCGCAGGTCGGGGCGTACGCCGAACGGCTGCCGGTGCAGGTGATCCACGGCGATGTCACCGACAACAACGTCGTCTGCGACCGGCAGCGCGACGGACGGCCGCTGCCGGTGGGGGTGATCGACTTCGGAGATCTCGCGCACGGCTGGACCGTGGCCGAACTCGCCGTCACCTGTACGTCGGTGCTCCACCACCACGGCGCCTCGCCCGCCTCCGTACTGCCCGCCGTGCGCGCCTTCCACGCCGTCCGGCCGCTCGGCCCTGACGAGGTGGGCGCCCTGTGGCCGCTGATCGTGCTGCGCGCGGGTGTGCTGGTGGTGAGCGGACGGCACGATGTGCTCCTCGACCCCGGCAACACCTACGCCGCCGCCGCGCTGGAGCGGGAGTGGGCGATGTTCGAGGCGGCCGTGTCGGTGCCCGCCGAGGTGATGACGGGACAGTTCCGCCGGGCGCTCGGTGAACCGGCGGCGGACCGGTGCCCGGCGGCGGCACATCCGCTGCTGCCCGCGCTCCGCGACAGCGGCAGCGACGGAGACCGGGACGACGGAGACCGCGGGAGGCGGGCCGGCGCCGCGCCCGTGGCCGTACTGGAGCTGTCGGTGCACAACGACGAACTGCACTCGGGGCGCTGGCTGGCGGACGGCGCGGAGGCGGCGCTCGTGGCGCTGGCGCTCACCGCTGACCCGGCTGATCCGCCGGAAGCGGCGGCCGTCGCCGTACGGACGCGGCACGGCGAGCACCGGCTCACCCGGGCGGTTGTCGACACCGCCCCCGGCACGGCGACGCTCGCACTCGGCGTCGAGGTGCATCCGCGTGCCGCCACGGCCGTCCATGCGCCCTGGGCGGGCACCGTCGAACACCACGGCCCGCGGGCTCTGAGACTCAGCCGGGACGGCGGACCCGCGCTGGTGCTGGACGGACTTGACCGCAGGGGCCGGTCCGGACCGGTGGCCGCCGGGCAGGAACTCGGCACGGTGCCGGGGAACGGCGGCGGGGGAGCGCTGTGGGTCCAGCTGTCATGGCTGGGCCCGGCGGAGGAGACTCCGCGCTTCGTGGCGGCGGAACTGGCGGCAGGCTGGCTGGAGGTCTGCCCCGATCCCTCCCGGCTGCTCTTCCTGCGCGCGGACCCGGGCACCGTCGCAGGTGCGGACGTGGGCAGGGACACGGGCGCGGGCAGGGACACGGGTGCGGGGGAGCAGCCCGGAGGGGACACCGCGCGGGCCGCGGCGGACGCCCCGCCGACGGTGACGGAGGCGGCAGGAGAGGCGGCCGAGGCGGCCGGGCTGCTGGCCAGACGGAGCCGGGCGTTCGCGACCGTGCAGGAGCACTACTACCTCGCCCCGCCCCGGATCGAGCGCGGCTGGCGCCACCATCTGATGGACACCGAGGGCCGCACCTATCTCGACATGCTCAACAACGTCACCGTCCTCGGACACGGGCACCCGGCCCTGAGCGACGCCGTGCACCGGCAGTGGCGGCGCCTCAACACCAACTCCCGCTTCCACTACGGATCGGTGGTGGAACTGTCCGAGCGGCTGACGGGACTGCTGCCGCCGGAACTCGACACGGTGTTCCTCGTCAACAGCGGCTCCGAGGCGGTGGATCTGGCCCTCCGGCTGGCCTGGGCGGCCACCGGCCGGCAGGACGTCGTCGCGGTCGGCGAGGCGTACCACGGCTGGACCTACGCCGGCGACGCCGTCTCGACCTCCACCGCGGACAACCCCGGCGCGCTCGCCTCACGGCCCGACTGGGTGCACACCGTGCCCGCGCCCAACGCCTACCGGGGCCGACACCGGGGCACCGAGGCCGGGCGGTACGGCCCGGAGGCCGCCGCCGCCATCGCGGAGCTGGCCCGCTCGGGCCGTGCCCCGGCGGCGTTCCTGGCCGAGGCGTACTACGGGAACGCGGGCGGCATGGCGCTGCCCGACGGGTATCTCGCGCAGGTGTACGCGGCGACGCGTGCCGCCGGTGGCGTGTGCGTCGCGGACGAGGTGCAGGTCGGCTACGGGCGTCTCGGCGACTGGTTCTGGGGATTCGAGCAGCAGGGCGTGGTGCCGGACGTCGTGACGATCGCGAAGGCGATGGGCAACGGGCATCCGCTGGGCGCGGTGGTCACCCGCAGGGAGATCGCGGACGCCTACCGTTCGCAGGGCTACTTCTTCGCCTCGGCGGGCGGCAGCCCGGTCAGCTCCGTGGTGGGCCTGACGGTGCTGGACATCCTGCGGGAGGAGTCGCTCCAGGAGAACGCGCGCACGGTCGGCGCCTATCTGAAGGGGCGGCTGGAAGCGCTCGCCGAGCGGCATCCGCTGATCGGCGCGGTGCACGGCAGCGGGCTGTATCTGGGTCTTGAACTGGTACGCGACCGGGACACCCTGGAGCCCGCCGCCGAGGAGACGGCCGCGATCTGCGAGCGGCTGCGGGAGCTGGGTGTGATCGTCCAGCCGACCTCGGACCGGCTGTGCGTACTGAAGATCAAACCACCGCTCTGCCTGACCGAAAGGAGTGCGGATGTATTCGTCTCCGCCGTCGACGACGTCCTGTCCCATGGCTGGTGACCGGGACCTGCCCACCGTACGCCCGCGCGGCGGAGAGGGCCCGGCGGGCGGCGGCGCCGTGTTCCCCGGTGCCGTCCGGTCCGCGCTTCGGGGAGATCTCCCC
>NZ_JBSGUP010000424.1:0-7174 GCF_053607985.1 Streptomyces sp. NPDC055078 | reverse complement strand
CCACCGCCGGGGCGGCGCCCGACAGGACCAGCCGGCCAGGGCCGTTGTACGCGGCGACGGCGAGCGCGCCGTCCGACTCGGCCACCGCAGCGGCGGCGGCCTCGTCGCCCCGGTGGACGGCGGCCATGGTGCCGGGCCCGGTGAACGTGCCCATCAGACGACCACGTTCGGCGGCGAACCGTACGGCGTCGTCCAGGGTCAGTATTCCGCTGACGCACGCGGCGGCGATCTCACCGACGCTGTGCCCGGCGACCGCGTCGGGCACCACGCCCCAGCTCCGCAACTGGCGGGCGAGCGCTACCCCGAAGGTGACGAGCAGCGGCTGCGCCACTTCCGTCATGGCCCGCGCGGCGGGGTCGGCCTCCGGGTCCAGACACCAGTCCAGGAGGGTCTGCCCGTTCACCGGACCGAGGAGTGCGGACGCCTCGTCGAGGGTGTCCCGGAAGACCGGCGCGGTCCGGTACAGGGCGCGGGCCCGCCCCGGGTGCCGCGCGCCCTGCCCGGGGAACACGAAGACCACGCGCGGCCGGGAACGGGCCACGGTGCCGCCGGACCAGGCCGGCCTGGTGGCCGCCGTCAACCCGATGGCCCCGGCCGCGTCGGCGACCCCGGCCGACCCGGCGATCCCGGCGACGACCGTGGCCCCGGCGGCACCGGTAGCCCTGGTGAACCCCACGGACCCCACGGACCCTGCGGGCCCCACCGCCCCGGTGGCCCCCGCAGCCCCCGCGGCCCCCCCACGGACCCCCGCCCCCCGCTACCCCTCAGCGGCCTTGGCGAGGCGTTCGCGCAGATCGCCGTCGGCGACCACCGCGAGCCGGTACCGGCCGTCGTCCCGGGCGGTGCTCGCGGTCAGACAGACATCCCCCTCGCCCAGCTCCGGGTGGTTCCGCAGATGAGCGGCCAGCTCCGAAACCGAGGCCCGCAGTCCCGCCGCGCTGCGGGCCGAGAGAGTCAGCAGATGAGGGCCCGTGCGCGGCGCGGCGCGGTGAGGCGGCGGTGGGGCCTGCTCGATGACGGCATGGGCGTTGGTGCCACCGAAGCCGAAGGCGTTGATCCCCGCCGTGAGCGGGCCGGGAGACGTCCAGTCCCTGGCCTCCGTCACCAGCTCGAATCCGGCGAGCCCGGGGCCCGGCGACTGCGGCTCGTGGTGCAGCGACGCGGGCAGCCTGCCGTGGCGAAGCGCCAGGACCACCTTGACCAGCGCGGGCAGGGCGGCCGCGTTCAGCAGATGTCCGATGTTGGACTTCACGGAACCGAGCAGCCGTGGCTCTCCGTCGGCCCGGGCGGGAAAGGCATGGGCCAGCGACCGCAGTTCGATCGGATCGCCGACGGCCGTTCCCGTACCGTGCGCCTCCACATAGGTCACCGACGCGGGGTCGACACCGGCCTCCTCGTACGCCCGGGTGATGACCTCACGCTGCCGCAGGGGGTTCGGAGCCAGCAGACTCAGCGATCTGCCGTCGTTGTTGACGGCTGTCCCCCGGACCACCGCGAGGACCGGGTCCCCGGCCGGCAGAGCCGCGTCGAGACGGGTCAGGACGATCGCCGCGCCGCCCTCTCCCGGCACGAAGCCGTCGGCGGCGCGGCTGAAGGCACGGCTGCGCCCGGTGGGGGACAGCGCCTGGGCCCCCTCCAGCAGCCGGTGACCGGTCGGGGTGAGATGCAGGTTGACTCCGCCGACGACGGCGAGATCGCACTCGCCGTCCAGGAGGCTGCGCCGCGCCAGGTGCAGGGCCACCAGGCCCGATGAACACGCCGTGTCGACCGCGAGCGCGGGACCGTCCAGATCGAGGCTCTGGGAGACACGGGCGGCGATGAGGCTGGGCAGGTTCCCGGTGAGGGCCGTGACGGCCGATGGGGAACCGTCCGCCGCCGCCCGGTCCAGGACCTCCCGGTAGCCGCTCTCCCCGACGGCCGCGAACACACCGATCCGCCGGCCGCGCCGCCGGGGCCCCGCGTAACCGGCGCGTTCCAGTGCCTCGTGGGCGAGTTCGAGGAAGAGCCGGGCCTGCGGGTCGAGCGCGCGGGCCTCCGCCTCGCCGATGCCGAAGTAGTCGGCGTCGAAGCCGGCCGGGTCGTCGAGAAAGGCTCCCCACCGTCCCGCCCGTGGGTCCCCCGGCACGCCCTCCCACCGTCCGGGGGGTACGGAGGTGACGGCGTCATGCGCGCCGGTGAGCAGGTCCCAGAAGGCTTCGGGTGTGCCGGCGCCGGGGAACCGGCACGCCATGCCGATGATCGCGGCGCGACCGGGGGAGCCCGCCTCGGGCGGAGGCGTGCGCCCGTCCCGCGCCGCCGTGGACGGCCCGGCTGCCGACCCGGCTGCCGGGGCGACGGCCAGGAGATGGTCCACCAGCGCGGCGACCGTGTCGTGGTCCCGTACGACCGCCGGTGGCAGAGTGGTGGCGAACGCGTCCTCCAGCGCGGCGAGGACCTCCATGGCCTTGAGCGACGTACCGCCGAGAGCGCCGAACGGCTCGTGCGCGCCGATCGCTCCGGCGGGCAGGCCCAGTACGCGCGCCCACACCTCCCGTACGGCGCGCTCGGTCTCGGCCCGCGAACGGGGAGCCGCCGGCCGCGGAGCCGACCGAGGTGGGTCCACGGGGGCGGTATCCGCTCCCTCGGGCCGGGAGCCGGCGGCACCGTCGCCCGGGTACGCCGCTGGGTAGGCGCCCGCCTCGAAACGGGCCCGCAGCCGCTGCCGTTGCAGCTTTCCGCTCGTCGTACGGGGGAACGCGCCGGGTGCCAGCGCCCGTACGCGTACGTCGTCGTGGCCCAGTGCCTCGCATACCCGGGCGGCCACCCGGTGGAGGACCTCGGCCGCATCACGCGGCGGCCGTGCCCAGGGGACGAAGACCACGACCCGTTCGCCGCCGGTCCGGGGGTCGGTCGAACCGATCACCGCGGGGGCGCCGGGCGGCAGTCCGGGCGTGGCCGCCGCGACTTCCTCCAGGTCCGGGGCATGGAAAGTGCGGCCGTTGAGGAACAGCACGTCCTTGTGCCGCCCGGTGACACACAGCCGCCCGTCCCGCAGAAAGCCGAGATCCCCGGTGCGCAGCCATCCGCCGGCGAAGGCCGCCGCGGTCGCCTCGGAAAGCCGGTGGTAGCCGCGGGCGAGCTGCGGCCCGCGGACCTCGATATGCCCCACCCGCCGCTCGCCCAGCGGGCCCCCGCCCTCGTCGGTGATGCGTACGGTGCAGTCCGGGACCGGCGGGCCGACATCCATCAGCTCCACGGCGCCGTCCCCCGGTTCGGTGTCCACCGCCAGGCCCCGGCTCAGGGCCGCGCGGTCCAGAACCAGGGGCTCGGCGACCTCGCCCAGCGGTGGGAACGTCACCGCCAGCGTCGCCTCGGCCAGTCCGTAGACCGGCTGGGCCGCCCGCGGGTCCAGCCCCGCCGGGCGGGTCTTGCGGGCGAAATCGCGCCACACCGTGGCCGCGATCGGCTCGGCCCCCACCAGGAGCAGCCGCACGCTGGAGAGATCCTGCCGCGCGACGACCTCGTCGGGAACCCGCCGTACGGCCAGCGCCAGGGCGAAGTTGGCGGCGGAGAGCACGGTGGCCCGGTGCCGGTCCGCCACGTCGAACCACAGCCGGGGGCGCTTGGCGAACGACAGCGGCCCGATCTTGACCTGCTTGGCGCGGGCCGCGAGTGGCGCGAGATGGGTGCCGATGAGTCCCATGTCGTGGAAGTACGGCATCCAGCTGACCACGACGTCATCGGCGTCGAGCGCCGCGGCGGCCCGTATCTGCTTCAGGTTGGCCACGACGGCGGCATGGGTCACCTCCACGCCCTTCGGCGCGGCGGTACTGCCCGAGGAGAACTGGAGGAACGCGATATCGCCCGGCCCGGGAGAGGCGGGCACCAAAAGCGCCGGTCCCGCCCGCAGCGCGTCCAGCCTCAGCGCCCGTACCCCGCCGGGGAGTTCCGGCAGCAGCGCCTCGGTCGCCGCGTCCACCACGACGGGCGGGCGGCCGAGATGCTCCCAGACCGGTGCGACCCGTCGGGCGTCCGGAGCCAGCGGCACGGGGACGAGACCGGCGGCGAGCGCACCCCAGAACATCGGCTGGAAGTCCTCGCCGCGGTCGGCCAGCAACGGCACACAGGTCCCCGGCGCGACGCCCGCCTCCCGGTACCCGCCCGCCACCCGCAACGACGCATCGAGAAGTTCGCGGAAGGTCACGGCCACCTCGCCGCCGTCACCGCGGACATGGACCACGACCTGTTCCGGGGCCTCACCGGCCGCGCCCACCAGTACGTCCAGCAGTGTCATCTCGTCCATCGGCCCGTCTCTCCCCGTCGGCAACGTAACGATCATTATCCTGTGCGGCCGGCTCCCTCGGCCAAGGTGCCGAGGCGGCCCGGTCGACGATCTGTCGAAGATCTGCGGCCCGGCGACCAGAACCGGCTCCCACTCCGCTCGGGTCAGGTTCATCGGCCGGTTCACCTGTGCGCGGATCGCCTCTGTGAGTTCGGCTACTGGCGAGTGCGCCGGTAGGCCCCCGGCTGAAAGGCGAACACCTGGTGAGGAGGGCCGTGTAGTTTTACGATCCATTTCGGCCTGTCGGCCGCGAAGGATCGCTGACTTGTGAATGGAGACTCCCATGACTCAGTCCCGACCACTTACCGAATCCGTCGTTCCCCGCTGCGTCTCCGGACCGCTGTTCGCCGACACCGGACTCAAGCTCGGGGTGTTCGGTCTGAATGTCACCTCTGCGGGAGCGGTCACCGCTTCACCGGACCGGCACGAGATCGACTGGGACCAGAACGTCCGGCTCGTGCGGCTCGCCGAGGACGCGGGCTTCGAAGCCGCCATCCCGTTCTCACGATGGCGAGGCTTCGAGGGCCGGACGAATCCCTGGGGATCCAGTTTCGAGCCGTACACCTGGGCCTCCGCACTGGCCGCACTCACCAGCCGCATATCGATCTTCACCACATCGCACTGCCTCACTGTGTCGCCCGTGTCGGCCGCCAAGCAGATCGCCACGATCGACGCCGTCTCGCGGGGCCGCATCGGACTCAACGTGGTCGCGGGCTGGTTCGCCAAAGAGCTACGCATGTTCGGTGTCGAGACGCTGGATCACGAGGACCGCTACGGCTACTCCGAGGAGTGGCTGGACATCCTGCTGCGCCTGTGGAGCGAGGACTCCGACGACTTCGACTATCGCGGTGACTGGCTCACCGTCGAAGGTGGCTACAGCCGTCCGAAACCCTCTCAGACTCCGCATCCGCCGCTGATGAACGCCGCATTCTCCCCACGCGGCCACAGGCTGGCGGCCCGCTACGCCGACATCGCGTTCGTGTCCGCGTTCGACCCTGTGGCGGTGGCGAGGAAGGCGCGCGAGATCGGCAAGCTGGCCAAGAGCTTCGGGCGTGAGGTGTCTGTGTGGGTCTCCGCTTCAGTCGTCTGCGCGGACACCGACCGCGAGGCGGCTCAGCTTCTGCGGCGGTACTCCGAGGTCGACGCCGACGAGACCGCGGTGCGCAACGCCATCGAATGGACGATGGGCGGCGTGCGGATGCCACCCGAGGAGCACGCCCAGCTCGCGAGCGCGATCGCGTCTACCATGGCGGGTTACCCGCTCGTCGGCAGCCCGGAGACGATCGGCAGGCAACTCGCCGATCTCAGCGCAGCCGGCATCGACGGTGTCGCGCTGACCTGGATGAACTACGAGAACGGCCTGCCCCGGTTCATCGCCGACGTGCTCCCGGTCCTTGAACGCGAGGGCGTGCGGCGGCCGGTCGCCGGGCAGTCCGATCGATTCTGAACCTCCCCTGTTTCCTCCTCAGCGGACATCTGGCTCGTGTGGTTCATGAGTGAGTGCGGTTGATATGTGTCGCCAGGTTGGGGTGGTCTCGCCGGTTGCTCGTTTGGCGAGGGTGGAGATTGCGGCGAGGCGGATCATGGCTTCGGAGTGTTCGGGTTCGGTCTCGACGGCGCGGCTCAAGCGGGGAGTGGGAAGGACCTGCCACTGCGCGAACCTCTCAGCCGATCGAGTCCCCACCGCACCCGGAACGGTTCAGGCGCCACCGGCCGGGCATCGCTGTTGGGCAGGGGCTTGTCACCGACTCATTCCCCGCCTTCCCTTATGCAGTTGCAATCGGCTGTGTGCTCGACTGACGTGCCATGAACACCCTGTACACAAGCCGAGAACTTCATCCTCCTGCTCCCGCCCCCCGCCTGTGGCGGGCGGTGGCGAGCGTGCTGGCCGGTGGGGCCGCGTTCGCAGTGCTCGCTGTCGCGGCGGTGCCGGCACAGGCGATCAGCGGCGGTGAACAAGCGCGGAAGCGGTATCCGTTCATCGCATCCCTACAAGACCGCCAAGGAAACCACTTCTGCGGCGGCACCCTCATCGCCCCGCGGTGGATCCTCACGGCCGAGCACTGCGTGACCGACCCCGAGACAGGCAAGCCGGCAGATCCGAAGGGCCTGCGGGTGCGCGTGGGCAGCAACGACCGGACCCAGGGCGGCACGCTGCGCCGCGTCCAGCAGATCGTCCTGCCGCCCGTCCCACCTGGTGACGTGGACCTGGCCCTGCTCAGGCTCAAAGCCCCCATCCACGCACCCACCGCCAAACTGCCCCGCAAGGCCCCCAGGGTGGGCGACGCCGGCCGTCTCCTGGGCTGGGGCGACCACCATCTGCCCCAGAACCCGGATGATCCCTCGCCGCCCCAGCCGAAGCAGCTTCGCCAGCTCGACTCGCGCCTCATCGACCGCACCCGCTGCTCCGACCCCGGCGGCACCCACCCCACGCCGCAGGAGCTGTGTGTGGCCTCGCTCCCGGGCGACCCGTGGCCGCAGACCAGCCGCACGGGAGACTCCGGCGGTCCCCTGCTGGCGAAACACAACGGTTCCTGGACCGTACTCGGCGCAGTCTCCCGCGGTGACGCGACGGCACAGAACACCATCTACGCCTCCACCTACGCCCACCGGAAGTGGATCACCGACACGGTGCGGCGCCCCGGCCCACTGAGCCCGGTCAAGGCCACGGGGCCTGCGTAGACCGGGACCAGTCACCTCCCGGTGCGGGTGTGCCGGACCCGAAGTCCCAGCCGTGGCGACGGACTTCGGATCCGGCGAAGGCCCGTGCCGGGAAACCCGGCCGTTTCGTCCGTCTGTGCCGCGGGCGTACGTGCCCGTGTGCAACACCACCCCTGCCGGGCGCCCGAAGGG
>NZ_JBSGUP010000423.1:0-7176 GCF_053607985.1 Streptomyces sp. NPDC055078 | reverse complement strand
CTATAGCACCTCACGGACACCGTAGCATCGCAACTTGAGGAGTTCAGCCGGTACCCGATGTACACAGCACGTAAGTTCCGGCCGGAACGGCGTACGCTCCCCGGCCGCCCGTGCCGGCGACCGGGGAGCGCGCCCGGTTCAGCGCTCCCGGCAGGCCCGGTTCTCCCCTCGGTGGACCAGGCGGGCCATCGGCCGGACATCGAGCCGGTACAGCGCGGCGAAATAGAACCGGTGCCAGCGCTCGTCCACGGCGTACAGGGTGTGCAGCAGCCCGGCCCGTACGGTGTCGGCGGCGCTCGGCGGCATCACCTCCGGCCGGTCATGGGCCACGGCGTTCACCCGCCGTCGCCGTCGCGGACAACTCCGCCCAGACCGCCTTGCCGGGTCCCTCACGCTCGGCCACGCCCCACCGCTGCGCCAGCGCCGCCACGAGCGGGAGCCCGCGTCCGCCCGGTGCGTCCGCCGTGGGCTCGGTCAGCACCGGCCGCCCGCCCGCCGTGTCATGCACCTCGATCCGCAGCCCGCCGCCCGGCATCCGCAGCCAGCGCGTCTCGATCTTCCGCCCCGGCACATACGCGTGCCGCACCGCGTTGGTGAGCAGCTCCGACAACACGATCAGCGCCTCGTCCTCCAGGCCCGTCAGCCCCCAGTCCGCCAGGGACTTGCGCAGTCGCTCCCGCCCCTTCCCGACGCACCGGGGACTGTACGTCCACCGCGATACGAGTGTGCCGCCCGTACATGCCTCGCTCATGCGGTCCCTCCGGCGTGGGCGAACCGCGACGCCCGGTCGGCCGCGCAGGTGCATGCGGCGAGGTCGACGGAGGTGAGCCGGTGCCGTCCCGCAGGAGGGATCGCAGCATGTCGGAGAAGCGACAGCACCCGCCGACCGTCAGACTCCGCCGTCTGGCAGCCGAGTTGCGCCGTCTTCGTGCGACGGCGCAACTCACTCGGGAGGATGTGACGGAGCGGACCGGCATCAACGGTGTGACGCTCTACCGCATCGAGAAGGCGCGTGCCCGTCCGCAAAAGCGCACACTGGTAGCTCTGTTGGACCTGTATCAGGCAAACGAGGCCCAGCGCTCAGACCTGTTGACCATCCAAGGCGGCTCCAACGCTCAGGGTTGGCTGCGTCCGTATCACTCGGATCTGCCCGAGGAGTACACGGCCTACATCGGCTTCGAGGCCGAGGCGCGGACAGTGCGCAACTACGAATCTCTGTTCATTCCGGGTCTCGCTCAGACAGAGGACTACGCGTATGCGGTTGTCAGAGGCGTGTTGCCCATGGCCAGTCAGAAGGAAGTGGAACAACGTGTCCAGGCGCGCATGGAGCGCCAGGCACTCCTCGCCAAGGAGCGGCCTTTGCAGCTCTGGGCGATTGTTGACGAGGCGGCAATCCGACGCGAAGTCGGAGGGCGCAAGGTGATGCGAGAGCAGGCGCAGCACTTGTTGCGGCTCATGGAAGAGCCGCATGTCACCTTTCAGGTGATCCCGTTCGAGAAGGGCGCGCACGCGGGCATGCCCAGCAGCTTCGTACACATGGACTTCCCGGACCCAGCTGACCCGGAGCTGGTCTGCGTGGACACTTCAGCAGGTGATTTGTTCCTTGAGGCCGAGGCAGAGATTCGGCGTTACAAGTCGATGTTCGAGCACTTGCAGGCCGTGGCTGTAGGGCCGAACGACAGTGCGGGACTGCTGGCTAAGCTGGCAGCCGGGAGTGACTGAGGGAGAGGAAGTGTTTGGAGTGCAGCACGAACCGACCGCGCCGGTCTGGCGCAAGAGCAGCTACAGCAGTGGGAACGGCCAATGCATCGAGGTCAGCGATGACTTCCCGGGTGTCATACCCGTGCGCGACAGCAAGGCTCCGGTCGGCCCACAACTCGCCTTCGGGCCGTCCGCCTGGACCTCGTTCATGGGCGCGGTGAAGAACGAGACCTTCCGGGCCACCGACTGAGGCCCAACTCCCGTCGCGCCCTGGCTCACAGCGGGCCGGGGCGCGCGGACGCACCGGCCACGCGTCAGCCGAGCGCCTCGATGGCCTTCACGATCAGCGCGCGCGCCTCCGCCCCGTACACGGCCATCGCACGCAGCGCGTCGAACGCCTCCCGATAACTCGTTACCTCGCTCGGCTGAGTGATGTTCACCTTCGCGGAGATCAACTCCACAGCCACCAGCCTGTCGTCGAAGATATGGAACGTCTCGTGCGGCCAGTGCCTCGGCCCCGGGGCGGCCATTGGGATCACCCCGAGGGACACGGCGGGCAGCGCGCCGGCGGTCAGCAGATAGCCCAGTTGCGCGGCCATCGCGGACGGCTCCCCGATCTGGTAGTACAGCGCGGCTTCCTCCATGAGGAGGACGAACCGGCGGCCCGGTTCGTGGATGATGCGGGACCGCTTGACCCGGGCCGCTGCCGCTTCGGGGCTGTCGTTGGGGACGCCCCGGAAGTCGGCGATGCCGCTCAGTACGGCCGCCGCGTAACCCTCGGTCTGGAGCAGTCCCGGCACGAGCGTCGAGGAGTAGAAGCGGAACAGCCGGGTCTCCCGGTAGAACCGCACCCGGTCCTCCTGGAGCTGCCGTAGCCCGGTGCGTTCCTGGTCGCGCCACTCCTTGTAGAGGGACTCCGCGTCGAGGGACTGAGCGATCAGGTCATCCGCCTGGCCCGGAATGCCGCAGGCACCGCACCAGAGCCGTATGTCCTTGGCGGAGGGTGCGGTGCGCGCGTTCTCGATGCGGGAGGTCTTGGCGTGGTGCCAACCGCATTGGTCGGCCAGTTCGGTGACCGTCAGTCCGGCTGTCCTGCGCAGGTCACGCAGCTTTTTCGCGACGCGCTCACGTGCGGCCTGAGCGGAGGATGACGGAGATATGGGCATGAACTGGCCTGTTGGCTCTTTCGGTCAGCGGATCTCGTACTGGTCGTGCGGGATGGCACGCGCCCACACGGTTTCGAAGGCGTCCGCACACAGCTTGACGGCGGCGGGGTCGTCGCTGGTTTCCCCCTCTGTCGGTGAACCGTCTCCGGCGAAGTGGTTCCAGCGCACCAACTGCTCGTCGAAGAGCCAGAAGTCGTTGCCAGGGAGGGCGATCCCGGATGCCTGTCGACGTGGCAGCCATCTCACCTGTTCCCCGGCCGCCACATTGGTGAACGTACCCGAGTGCTCGTAGCGGATGTACTCGCTCACCGGCTCGGACACAATGCGGGCACGCCGTACGACGACACCGCGCGCCACCGTCTCGGACATCAGGTCCAACCACGGCCGCCACCAGGAGGCACGGTCCGCCGGATCGTGGCGGAAGCCGCTCTTCCAGGCTTTGAAGCGCTCCCTCTCGTAGTCGACCGCGTACGAGTCGCGCATCTCCAGATGCACGGCGGATCGGGTGCAGCGGCGGAACACCTCAGCGGGGTCCGTGATGCTCGATGGCATCGCACGCCTCCCGGATCATGTCCACCATCCTCCCGGGAATCCGGATCACAGCCTCATGGTCCGGGATCCCCTTCGCGTGGCCGGGTACCTCCGTGGCGGCGCACTCGGCTTCGAGCGCGGGGCCGGGCTTCCAGCCCTGGAGGATGAGTTCCTGGTTCTCCTGATCCACCCACACGGTGGGGCTGTCGAAGTCACCGGTTTCGGGGTCGATCCCGATGAAGGCTAATGACATACCAACGTCCCTTCTGCATTGTGCGGTTGTGTGCAGCAGTGTCACGTGTCCAGTTCACGCGGTTAAGAGCGCGAAGGCGCCGTGCCTTTCGAGAGCATTACTGTGCACATGTATGCACATGGCTGGCAGGTGGAACAGTCAGGCTCCTACGGTCGAATCCCCTCAGCCGGGATCCCTCAAGGAGCACCCCATGACCGCACTCGCCCCTCCCCGCCTCGGCCGCCACCTCATCGCTCCCGACCTCTTCGACCGCCTCGTCACCTTCCTGGAGTCCGAGGAGGCGATGACGCGCCCGCGCGCCGAGCGGGTCATGGACCAGGCCCTCGCCTTCATCGACATGGCCGGGCGGCAGGGCGGCATCCCGCTGTCGCCGTCGAGGGCGGTCGATCCCGGGTGGCATGCCTTCCTTCTGCACAGCCAGGAGTACGCGGACTTCTGCCACGGCCGCTTCGGCAGGTTCCTGCACCACCGCCCGCTCAGGGGCGGACTGCGGGACGGGATCGCCGTGGAACGCGCGGTCCGGGCCCTGGCGGAGGCCGGATACGCCGTCGACCACGACCTGTGGGGTACGCCCGCCGAGTGCAATCCGCCCGCCTGCTGCGGCGACGGCGACGGTTGCTGACCGCGCGCCCGCGACGCGTACGCAACCCGTGCGGCTCACCGGATGCGGCAGGCTCACGATCTTCCCCCTGGAGGGGCTGACCGTCGCGTACACCACACAGTCCGGCGACGCGCGCGGCCTCGGCGACATCGCGATCGTCGCGGTGACCGGGCCGGACACCGTAACCGGGCCGGACAGCGCGACCGGACAGGGCACCGCGACCGGTGATCAGCTCTGGCGGCTGGCCGCGAGCATGTACGCGCAGGTGCCGTCCGGGCAGACGCAGGCCCGGTGGATTCTCACGCAGTGCGCTCGGGCCAGGATGGTCAGGGCGGCGGCGTACCGGGAACTCGCGGACGCGCCCTGGAGCGCGGATCTCGACCGTGAGTTCCGGCTCGATGACCTCTTCGCCAACCACACTGTGCTGCGGACGGGCTCACTCGCTCTCGTACCCGGCAGGTGGAACACCCCGCCCGGCTGCCACTAGGCCGGAAACCCCGGGAACTCCAGGAACTCCAGCAGCGCCGAGGTCAGTTCGGCGGGAGCGTCCTCCTGGACCAGATGGCCGGCGCCGGGGATGAGGCGGAGGGCGGCGCCGGGGATGAGGGAGACCAGGTCATGGGCCCTGGCGGCCGGGATCCAGGTGTCGTCCTCGCCCCAGCAGACGAGGACCGGGAGGTCGAGGGAGCCGTAGCGGTCCTGGATCTCGTCGGTGTAGCGCTGGTCGGCCTGGGCGATCTGGCGGTAGAAGGCGGGCAGGCCGTCGTCGCCGAGCCAGGGGGCGACGAGGTGGTCGAGTGTCAGGGGGTGCAGGCCGGGGCTGCTCGCCGAGGAGATGTACTCGCGGACGAGGGCCCGGTGCAGGGCGGGCGGCAGTTGTTCGAAGACCTCCGCGTGCTCGCCGACCAGACGGAAGAACGGGGAGCCCCAGGGCGCCAGCGCGACCGGGTCCACCAGGGCGAGCCTGCGGTAGCGGGCGCTGTGGAGGAGGTGGGCGCGCAGGGCGACCGCGCCGCCGAAGTCGTGGGCCACCACCTGGGGCTCGGACAGGTCCCAGTGCGCCAGCAGTTCGGCGAAGACACGGCCCTGGGCGGCCAGCGACACATCCTGCCCCGCCGACTTCGCCGACGCGCCGTACCCGGGCATGTCCCACACGTACACCTGGAACCGCGAGCCGATCGCGCGGGCGATCGCACGCCAGACGTACGACGAGAACGGTGTGCCGTGCAGCAGCACCACCGGCGGCGCCGCCGGGTCGCCGAGCCGGTCCCAGCGCACATCTCCGTACGCCGACGGGAACGTCCTGGTCAGCCGCCAGTCGTCCACAGCTCTGCCTCCACCCTGCCGTCATGTGCGATACGGATCTTGTACGTTACGTGGGGCCCCGGTGCGGGTCCAGGACCGCCCGCTCCGGCCATCCGCTCAGCCCACCCGCAGCATCAGCCCGATCCCCACCACCATCAGCCCCGCCGCCGCGATCCTCGGCGCCCCGAACCGTTCCTTGAAGAAGATCGCGCCGATCGCGGCGCCCACGATGATCGACGACTCCCGCAGCGCGGCGATCGGGGCCAGGGGTGCACGGGTCTGTGCCCACAGCACCAGTGAGTAGGCGGCGATCGACAGGGCCGCGCCGAGCATCCCGAGGGCGGCGAACGGGCGTAGCCGGGGGAGCAGTTCGCCCCTGAGGCGGTGGAGCGCGTACGCGGGGATCAGTAAGCCCTGGAGGATCATCAGCCAGGCGATGTACCCGAGGGGCGAGCCCGAGGCCCGTACGCCGACACCGTCCACGACCGTGTACGCGGCGATCGACAGGCCCGTCGCCAGCGCCGCCCCCAGCGCCGCCCAGTGCGGGCGCGAGCCCTTGATGCCCCACAGCGCCACCCCGACCAGGCCGGCCGACGCGAGCACCACGCCCGCCAGCTGCGGGCCGCGCAGCGTCTCGTCCAGGAGGAGCGCGGCGACGACGGTCACCACCAGCGGGGCCGTGCCGCGCGCGATCGGATACATCTGGCCGAAGTCGCCCAGCGTGAACGACTTCATCAACAGCGACTGGTACCCGACGTGCAGCAGCGCGGAGGCCACCAGATACGGCCATGCCTTCGCGTCCGGCAGCGGTACCAAGCAGGCCAGCACCACCCCGATGACCGTCCCGCCTCCGCAGATCAGCGTGAAGGCCACCAACTGGTCCCTGATCCGGTGGGCGATCGCGTTCCAGGTCGCGTGCGTGATCGCGGCTATCAGCACCGCCGCGGCGACGGTCGCCGTCACTCCGTACGCTCGCGCACATCCACCAAGGTGCCGCCGGCGTGGGCGATCAGCGACTTCGGGTCCAGCGGGAACACCGTGTGGGGGGTGCCGGCCGCCGCCCATACCACCGTGTGATCGAGCAGCCCGCGATCCGCCAGCACACGGGTCCGGGTGGCGTGGCCGAAGGGCGGTACGCCGCCGATCGCGTACCCCGTGGTCTCCCGGACCAGGTCCGCGTTCGCGCGCTTGACCTTCGCCGCGCCGAGTTCCTGCCGTACGCGCTCGACATCCACCCGTGAGGAGCCGTCCATCAGGACCAGGACGGGGACCCCGTCCGCCTCGAAGATCAGCGACTTGACGATCTCGCTGACGTCACAGCCGATCGCGGCGGCGGCGTCTGCCGCGGTGCGGGTGGCGTCCGGGAAGCGGCGGACGGGGACGTCGAGGCCCAACTCGCGGAGGGCCTCGGCGAAGCGGGGGTGGGTGGGCGGCGTGTCGTGGGTACTCATGGCGGCACGCTAGCGGTACCTGTACCGACCACGCGAGCGCGTTCCTGCGGAAGCTTGCGCGGGGCGGGGGCGGCTGCGGTTTGGGCCTTTTCGGGGCTCCGCCCCGGACCCCGCGCCTCAAACGCCGGCGGGGCTGGATTTGTGCACCTTGCGCGGGGCGGGGGCGGC
>NZ_JBSGUP010000422.1:0-7180 GCF_053607985.1 Streptomyces sp. NPDC055078 | reverse complement strand
GCCCTGAGCCCCCCGAGCCCGGCCGGGCGAGGCGTCAGGGCTCCGTCAGACAGCCTCCAGGCGGTCCGGCAGGTCGAAGAGCGGGAACCAGCGCTTGGTGTCCAGGAAGGAATTGATCCCGGCGATCCTGCCGTCGCGGATCTCCATGACCATCAGCGCCCAGGGCGTATGGCCGTTCCCGTCCTCCGCCGGGTGGTAGTGGGCGAACGCGGGCATGCCGTTGGCCACGGTCGGAATGAGCCGCGAGCCCCGGCAGACCGAGCCGACGCCCAGCATCCAGCCGACGATGTTCTCGTGGCCCTGGAGCCAGAGATCGTACGGGGGCATGGAGAGCGTGGCGTCGTCATGGAGGACCTTCTTCAGCGCCTCCATGTCATAGCCCTCGAAGGCCGCCACATAGCGCTCCAGCAGCTTGCGCTGCTCCTCGTCGAGGGGATCGGCCGCGTCGCTCGCCGCAGGCTCCGAATCGGCGATCGTCGCCCGCGCCCGCTGGAGCGCGCTGTTGACCGAGGCGACGGAGGTGTCCAGCAGCTCGGCCACCTCGCTCGCCTTCCACGCCAGCACCTCGCGCAGGATCAGCACCGCGCGCTGCTTCGGCGGCAGATGCTGGAGCGCGGCGACGAACGCCAGCCTGATCGACTCGCGCTCCACCGCGGTCTCCGCCGGGTCCGCCACCGTCGGCAGCACCCGGCCGTCCGGCACCGGCTCCAGCCAGGTCGCCTCCGGCCGGGCGCTGAGCTGCGCCTGTGCGACGGGCGTCGGCCCCGACAGATCCATCGGGCGGGCCCGGCGGCTGCCCGCGCTCAGCATGTCGAGGCAGACGTTCGTCGCGATGCGGTAGAGCCACGACCGCAGCGACGAACGCCCCTCGAACTTCTCGAAATTCCGCCAGGCACGGACCATCGTGTCCTGCACGGCGTCCTCCGCCTCGAAGGACGAGCCGAGCATGCGATAGCAGTAGCCGGTCAGCTCCCGCCGATACCTTTCCAGCTCGGAATCCAGGTCCTGCGTCATTGCCAGATCACTCATCGGTCCACCCCTGTAGCCCATCGGCACCAGCCCTTCGGAACCTACAGGAGGGCACTGACAATGGGGGCTCAGGTGCCTGGCTTACGCCCGTAGACGTACACGTCGTCGCCGTTTTTGAGCAGCTTCCAGTATGCCTTCGCGTCGGCGGGGCGCATATTGACGCAGCCCCCGGAGCCCGGCGGGTTCCACATCGACTTCGTCACCGAATGGAATGCCTGGCCGCCGTCGAAGAACTGCGCGTACGGCATCCGTACCTTGTAGATCGACGAGAAGTGGTTGATGCTCCGCCAGTAGATCTTCTTCGCGCCGGTCCGGGTCTCGGTGCCGTTCTTGCCGGTACGCACCGGAACCGGGCCGTACTTCAGCTTCTTGCCGTCCTGGATCCAGCTCAGCTGGCGGGTCAGGTCGACACAGGCGATCCGGCCCTTGTTGGTCGGGCACTTCCCGGCCTTGTTCGGGCTCTTCCCCGCCGCGTTCTGCTGGATCATCGTGTTCATCGTCTGCCAGGTCAGCGGGCCCGCGTACCCGATCGTGGGGGTGATCCCGTGCTTCGCCTGGAAGGCGCGGATGGCCTTGCAGTCGGCGACCGACTGCTTCCCGTCCACCGGGCGCCCGAGGAACTTCTCCACCTGCTTCTGGTACGGCCCCTTCGATGCCGTGCACGCGGGCGCCGCCTGCGCGGTGCCGCTGCCGAGTGCCATGGTCAGCGGGACGACCAGTCCCGTCAGACCGAGCGTGATTCCCGCTCGTCTGCCGAGCCGCCGTGTCCCCCGTACCCGTATCCCGTCCGCCACGATCCCCACTCCCCTCCGTGCACCGCCGCCGGATTACAGCGGTCTGACCATTTGACGCACGCCAAGGGGCCGGAGTTGTACGGAAGATGTCTCAATCGCGCTACGGACGGCGCCCGCGTTCCGTTCCGGCCGCCGCCCGGCTCCCCTCAGGGACGGCGCCCGGTCCTTAAGGCCGCCACCGCCCGGCCCTCAGGGACGGCGCCCGGTCGCGGCCCCGGCGGTCACTGCCCCGGCGGTCGCGACCTCGCCGCGCCGTCCCGCCGCCCGCGCCACCCGGGTCCCGTACAGCGTGATCGACACGACGCCGATGACCGCGAGCAGACCGAGGCCGACGGTGCCCGCCCAGCCGCCGGAGTGGAAGGCGATCGCGCCGAGCGTGCCGCCCGCGCTGCTGCCCAGGTAGTACGCGGACTGGTACAGCGCGGACGCCTGGGCGCGGCCCGTGGTCGCCGTACGGCTCACGGCGGCCGATGCGACCGCGTGCCCGGCGAAGAAGCCGGCCGTGATCAGCACCAGGCCCGGCAGAACGGCCGCCAGGGAGTCCCCCAGTGAGAGCAGCAGACCCGCCGCCGTGGTGGTCACCGCCAGATACAGGGCGCCGCGGCGGCCGAGCCGCCCCACGAGCCGTCCGGCGGCGGCCGATGAGACCGTACCGACGAGATAGACCAGGAAGATCGAGCCGATGACGCCCTCCGGCAGCCCGAAGGGCGCCGCGATCAGCCGGTAGCCGATCACCGTGTAGACCGCGCCGAACACGGTCATGAACAGGGCGCCGATCGCGTACAGCCGCAGCAGCAGCGGATCGGACAGATGCCCGCGCACGGTCGCCGCCAGCACCCGGGGGCTCAGCGTCCCGGGGGTGAAGCGCCGCGCCTTCGGCAGCAGCACCCGGAAGACCACCGCGCCCGCCAGCGCCAGCAGACCGACGGCGGCGAGCCCCGCGCGCCAGCCCCACGCCTGGGCCGCCCAGCCGGTGACGATCCGGCCGCTCATCCCGCCGATGCTGTTGCCCGCGACGAACAGCCCGATCGCGGCGATCAGCGCCTTCGGCCGTACCTCCTCGGCGAGATACGCCATCGCCGAGGCCGGCAGACCCGCCAGCGCCGCCCCCTGTACGGCACGCAGTGCCACCAGCGACTCCAGGTTGGGCGCGAACGGCACCAGCAGCCCGATCACCACCGCGACCGTGAGCGAGACCGACATCAGGGTGCGCCGCCCGAACCGCTCGGAGAGCGCGCTGAGGGGGAGGACGAACAGCGCCAGTGCGCCCGTCGCCGCGGAGACCGTCCAACTGGCCGCCGACGCGCTCACGCCGAAGTCGGCGGAGACGGCGGGCAGCAGTGCCTGCGTGGAGTAGAGGAGGGCGAAAGCGGCCAGGCCCGCCGCGAAGAGCGCGAAACTCATCCGGCGGTAGCCGGGGTGGCCGGGGGCGAGGGCTTCGGGGGCGGGGGGTTCGGTGGTGGGGTTCGCGACGGCGACGGCGCCCGGGGTGCCGGGCGCCTCGGTACTGACAGCAGGCATGCCACGAACGTACGACCAGCTTTTTCATGCGTCCAATGCATGAAACACCCATAATCGTTCCCATGACGCATCAGCGCAGATCAGGGCATCGGCTGTCATCAAGCGGTGACGAAAGCGCCATCAAAGACACCGGAAGCGCCGGAAGGACCGGAAGCGCCGGAAGCGCCGGAAGGACCGGAAGCGCCGGAGGCACGGCAGGGGCGGCAGGTACGGCAGGTACGGCAGGTACGGCAGGCACCCAGGACAGCCAGGACACCGCGCTGTTGCTCGCGCCCCGCCTCGCCCACTTCGCCGCCGTCGCCCGCCATGAGCATGTGACCCGCGCCGCACAGGAGACCGGAGTGCCGCAGTCGACGCTCTCGCGGGCCATCGTCCGGCTGGAGGAGGACCTCGGCGTGGCCCTGTTCGCCCGCCGGGGCCGCACCGTCTCCCTGACCCCGGCGGGCCGCACCTTCCGTGCCTCCGTGGAACGCGCCCTCGCCGAGGTCGAACGGGCCGCCGACTCCGTACGGGCGGACGCCGACCCGCGCGCCGGCAAGGTGGCCTTCGGGTTTCTGCACACCATGGGATCGGAGACCGTGCCGGGGCTGCTGCGGGCCTTCCGCGCCGACCACCCCCGTATCCGCTTCACCCTCGTCCAGAACTACGGCGAGGCCATGCTCGGCGGCCTGCGCTCCGGCGATCTGGACCTCTGTCTGACCTCGCCCGTCCCCGACGCGCCCGATCTGGTCGCCCGGCGGCTCGACGAACAGCGGCTGCGGCTGGTGGTCCCCGACGACCACCGGCTGGCACGCCGCCGCCGCATCCGGCTCGCGGAGGCGGCCGACGACGTCTTCGTCACCCTCGAACCGGGGTACGGGCTCCGCCGGATCACCGACGACCTCTGCGCGCAGGCGGGGTTCGTCCCCAGGGTCGCGTTCGAGGGCGAGGAGGCGGAGACGCTCCGGGGCCTGGTCGCGGCGGGGCTCGGGGTGGCGCTGCTGCCGCCGCCCGCGGTCGCCCGGCCGGGGGTGGTCGAACTGACCGTGACCGCCCCCAGGGCCGTCCGCGAGATCGGCGTCGCCTGGCTCGACGGCCACCCGGACACCGCACCCGTGGCGGCCTTCAAGAAGTTCCTGCTCTCGCGCCGGGGCCAACTGCTCCCGGACTGACACACGGCAGCCCCCGACGACGCGAGCCCGGCACGATCCGATCCATCAAGCAAGCCCTCAGGGACAGCCCTCAGCGCCGCAGCGACTTCCCGAACCCCGCCGCCAGCGGCATCCGCAGCCCCAGCGGCGGGGGAGCGGCCAGCGCGTCGGCCACCGGCCGCGAGTAGGGGTGGGGAAAGAGCGAGCCCAGCACGAAGTCCGTTGCCAGGGCGAGGACTTCGGCATGGTGCTGGCGCAGGGCGTTGCCGTCCGTATGGACCTCGAAACGGCAGATGTCCCGGTTAACCTTCTTGGCGCGCTCCGCCAGTCGGTACGACAGATCCGGGTCCGTACGCGCGTCATTCGTCCCGTGCACGATCAGCACATGCCGGCCCACGAGCTGCTTCACGGGCTCCTGGTCCGACACCGCGTCGTCGTCCGGCAGCCAGGGCGCCATCGCCAGTACGGAGCTGACCCCCGGGTGGTCAGCCGCCTGGAGGGCCGCCCGCCCCCCGAAACCGTGGCCCACCATGCACACGGGCACATCGCCGTACCGCCGGTTCACCTCGTCCGCCGCCCAGGAGGCGTCCACCGCGAGCTGGGCGTCCGCCCCGTTCCAGCCCCGGCAGCGATAGTGCACGGGGTGCACCACCAGACCCTCCGCGCGCCCCGCCCGCGCCAGTGCCCGGCCGAGCGGTCCGACCCGCGCCAGCGACCAGGCGGACGGCTTCCGCAGCGACTCCCGCTCGCCGTCCGGCAGGAGCAGCGCCACCGCTCCCACCACCGGGTCCGGGCCCTTCGACCGCCCTCGGTACGCCCGGCCCAGGCGAACCCCTCGCTTCACTCTGGTCGCCTCACCATCATCGGGACGCCCCGACCACCGGGGCAGTGCACGGTGTGCCATGGCAGAACAGTCTCAGAAGTGCGCGGGTACGCCACCCGTACGCGCAGTCACTGTTACGTATCGACCGGGCGCGATCTACGCGCGTAGGGGCTAGAGTACGCAGATGACGAGCCAGACCCTCAACACGCCCACCGCGGACCAGATCCGCCAAGCACCGAAGGTGCTCCTCCACGACCACCTCGACGGCGGGCTGCGTCCGGGCACGATCATCGACATCGCGGAGCGCACCGGCTACGGAGCGCTTCCCGAGTCCGAGCCGGACAAACTCGGCATCTGGTTCCGCGAGGCCGCGGACTCGGGCTCGCTGGAGCGCTATCTGGAGACCTTCGCGCACACCTGCGCCGTCATGCAGACCCGCGACGCCCTCTTCCGCGTCGCGGCCGAGTGCGCCGAGGACCTCGCCCAGGACGGCGTGGTGTACGCGGAGGTCCGCTACGCCCCCGAGCAGCACCTGGAGACCGGACTCACCCTCGAAGAGGTCGTCGAGGCCGTCAACGAGGGCTTCCGCGAGGGCGAGCGGATCGCCCGCGAGAACGGCCACCGCATCCGCGTCGGCGCGCTGCTCACCGCCATGCGCCACGCGGCCCGCGCCCTGGAGATCGCCGAACTGGCCAACCGCTACCGCGACTCGGGCGTCGTCGGCTTCGATATCGCGGGCGCCGAGGCGGGCTATCCGCCCACCCGCCACCTCGACGCCTTCGAATACCTCAAGCGGGAGAACAACCACTTCACCATTCACGCGGGCGAAGCCTTCGGGCTGCCGTCGATCTGGCAGGCGCTCCAGTGGTGCGGCGCCGACCGCCTCGGGCACGGCGTACGGATCATCGACGACATCCAGGTCGCCGACAACGGGCAGGTGCGGCTCGGCCGGCTCGCCGCGTACGTCCGCGACAAGCGCATCCCGCTGGAGCTGTGCCCGACCTCCAACCTCCAGACGGGCGCCGCCGCCTCCTACGCGGAACACCCCATCGGTCTGCTCCGCAGGCTGCACTTCCGGGCCACCGTCAATACCGACAACCGCCTGATGTCCGGCACCAGCATGTCCCGTGAATTCGAGCTGCTGACCGAGACATTCGGATACACGCTCGACGACATGCAGTGGTTCACCGTCAACGCGATGAAGAGCGCCTTCATCCCTTTCGATGAACGGCTGGCGATGATCAATGACGTCATCAAGCCCGGATATGCCGAGCTGAAATCCGAATGGCTGTTCAGGCAGACCGCCACGACCAGCGGATCTTCCCCTGGGGCGAGTTGATCGTACGAATACCGGGGCGGTCGGGAAAGTCAACACCCGGCCGTCCCGGTGTTTGCCACCCGCCTGGGGCGATGGCTAGCTTGCAGAGCCGCTCATATTCCCCGTCCCAAGGACAAACCCCTGATGAAGCAGTCTGCCGTCAAGACTCTCGGTGTCGCCGCGCTCGGTGCCGCTTTCGCCGTCACCGCCGCCGGTGCCGCCACCGCCGCTCCCTCGCTCCCCGACCCCGCCGCCCCGCTCGACACCGTCACCAGCGCGGTGCCCGTGCAGGAGACGCTGACCAAGCTCCCCGCCGGCGCCCCCGAGTCGCTGACCGGTGGCCAGGCCGCCCTCACCGAGAGCGTCAGCACCGTGCCGGGCACCCTCCAGGGCGCCGCGAACCGCGTCGCCAAGTCCCCCACCGACCCGGTCACCAGCCTGCTCGGCGGACTGCCCGTCGGTGACCTCACCGCGGGCGTGCCGCTCCTCGGTGGCCCCGGGCACTGACCCTCCGGCGTCTGCCGTCACTTCCCCCCTGGGACGGCAGGACGACACAGCAGTGGGG
>NZ_JBSGUP010000421.1:0-7192 GCF_053607985.1 Streptomyces sp. NPDC055078 | reverse complement strand
ACCCCACACTCACCGTGGGCTACCAGATCGCCGAGGCGATCCGGGCCCACGAGGACATCGGCCGCCGTGCGGCACGCACCCGTGCCGTCGAGCTGATGGCCCGGGTCCGTATCCCCGACCCGGGCCGCCGCTACGGCGACTACCCGCACCAGTTCTCCGGCGGTATGCGCCAGCGCGTCATGATCGCGACAGCGGTCGCGCTCGGTCCCGACGTCCTCATCGCGGACGAACCCACCACCGCCCTGGACGTGACCGTACAGGCCCAGATCATGGAACTGCTCGCCGAACTCCGCGAGGAGTCCGGCTCCGCACTGCTGCTGATCACCCATGACCTCGGGCTCGCCGCCGGAACGGCCGACCGGGTCGCCATCATGTACGCCGGCCACATCGTGGAGCAGGCACCGGTCGAGGAGCTGTACGACCGTCCCGCCCATCCCTACACGGGGGGCCTGCTCGCCGCCGTGCCCCGCCTCGACGGGCCGCCCAGTGACCTCACCCCCATCCCCGGCACCCCGCCGGGCCCCGGGCTGCTGCCCGCCGGCTGTGCCTTCCACCCCCGCTGCCCCGGCGCCCGCGAACTCTGCTCGACGCGGCGCCCCACGCTGATCCCGGCTCCGCCCGACCGGCTCGTCGCCTGCCACTACCCGCTGGAGGTCTCCGGTGCACGATGACATCAAGAGCGGCCGGCCCGCCGCCCCGGCCGGCCCCGGGACCGGTGCCACGGCGGACTCCCCTCCCGGCACCGCGCTCCTCGAAGCGCGCGGGCTGGTCAAGCACTACGGCTCCGGGGGACTGTTCGGCGCCGGGCGGACCCGGGCGACGGTCCGGGCCGTCGACGGTGTCGACCTGACCCTGCCGCGCGGGACCACACTCGGGCTCGTCGGCGAGTCCGGCTGCGGCAAGTCGACCCTCACCCGCCTCCTCATGGCCCTGGACCGCCCCACGTCGGGCACCGTGCTCGTCGAGGGCCAGGACCTGCTCCGGCTGCCCCGGGCCGAACTGCGGCGCCGCAGGCGGGACATCCAGCTCGTCATGCAGGACCCGTACACCTCGCTCGACCCCCGGATGACCGCGCTGGAGATCGTCCGGGAACCGATGGACATCCACCGTGACCCGGCGCCGAAGGAGGACCGCTCGGCCCGGGCGGGTGAGCTGCTGGAGATGGTCGGGCTCGATCCGGGGCACGCGCACCGCCACCCCCACCAGTTCTCCGGTGGCCAGCGCCAGCGCCTCGGCATCGCCCGCGCGCTCGCGCTCCGGCCGAAGATCCTGGTCTGCGACGAACCGGTGTCCGCGCTCGATGTGTCCGTCCAGGCGCAGGTGATGAATCTGCTGAAGCGGTTGCAGCGGACCTTCGGTCTTTCGTACGTCTTCATCGCCCATGATCTCGCCGTGGTCAGGAACATCGCCGACGAGGTCGCCGTCATGTACCTGGGCCGGATCGTCGAGCAGGGCGACCGCGACACCGTGTACAGCCGCCCCGGGCACCCGTACACCCGGGCCCTGCTCTCCGCGGTGCCCGAACCGGACCCGCGCCGCCGGGGCAGGGACGGCCGCATCGTGCTCCAGGGCGACCCCCCGAGCCCCACCCGGCCGCCGACCGGCTGCCCGTTCCGCACCCGCTGCTGGAAGAGCGAGCAGATCTGCGCCGAGAAGCCGCCCGTGCTGGCCCCGGCCGAGTCCGGCGGCGGGCGCCGGGTCGCCTGCCACTTCCCCGAGAACTGACGGACGGAACAGAACGGAACAGAACAGATGCTGCGACAGGAGATCTTCCGGGTCGACGACCCCGGATGGATCCGCGAACTCGCCCGTGACCACCCCTGGGCCACCCTGATCAGCAACACCGCGCGCCGGGGCCTGGTCGTCTCCCACTGTCCGGTACTGGTCGACCGCGCCGAACCGGCCACAGCGCAAGGCCCGGACAGCCCGGACACGACCCCACTCGCCCTGCTCGGCCACCTGGCCCGCACCGACGCGGAGGAACACGAACTCGGTTCCCACGACGTCGTCGTGGTGCTCCAGGGACCGCACGGCTATATCTCACCCGTCTGGTACGAGGAGACACCGCACGTCCCCACCTGGAACTTCACCGTCCTGCACGCCGAGGGCCGCCCCGAGATCCTCGACCCGGCCGACACCTACCGCGTCCTGTCCGCCACCGTCGACCACTTCGAGGACCGGTTCCCCGAGCCCTGGCGGCTCGCCCGGGTCGAGGGCTACGCCCACCGCATCGCCGCGGGTGTGACCGGGTTCCGGCTGCCCGCCGCGAGAGTGACGGCCAAGGCGAAGCTCAGTCAGGACGAGCCCGAGGAAGTCGTGCTCCGGCTCGTCAGGGCCCTCGAATCCGATCAGCCCTACACTCACCCCGAACTCGCCCGTGCCATGCGCGACATCCGGAGGAAGCCGTGACCCCGAACCCGACCACCGAAGCGCGCGGCACCGGACCGGCCGCCGCACCGCCCGTCACCCTGAGCCGGGTCCACCTCGGCGCGGGCGGACCGCTGAGTGACGTCCGTATCGAGAACGGGCTGGTCACGGCCGTCCACCCGGCGGGCACCTCCCCACGGACCGGCGGACAGCGCCTCGACCTCGACGGGCGCGTCCTGCTGCCGGGGCTGTGGGACGCCCATGTCCATATGCTCCAGTGGGCCGGTGTGCGACGCCGGCTCGACCTGTCCGGCGCCGGCTCGGCGCGGGCCGCGGCGGACGCGGCCGACGGGCGGGCGGGCACGCTGCCGCCCGGCGAACCGCTGATCGGCTACGGCTTCCGCGACGGGCTGTGGCCCGACGCTCCGCACAAGGACCTGCTGGACGCCCTCGTCCCGGCCCGCCCCGCCCTGCTGATCAGCATGGATCTGCACACCGCGTGGCTCAACTCGGCCGCACTCGCCGCCGTGGAGCGGGGCGACCACCCCACCGGCCTGCTGCGCGAGAGCGAGTGCATGCGCGCCATCGCCGAACTCACCGCCACTCCCCCGGACGTGACGGACCGGTGGGTGCGCGAAGCCTGCGTCGCCGCCGCGGCGCGCGGAGTCACCGGCATCATCGACTTCGAGTACGCCGACAACATCACGGACTGGACCCGCCGGATGAACGGCGCGGCCGTCCCGCTGCGGGTGTCGGCCGCGATCTGGCCCGAGTACCTGGACGCGGCGATCGACCGCGGGCTGCGCACCGGCCAGATCCTCCCCGCCCCGGGCGGCCTGCTGGAGGTCGGGCCGTTCAAGCTGTTCACCGACGGCTCCCTCAACACCCGCACGGCACTGTGCCACGACGCGTATCCGGGCCTGGACCCCGATGCGCCGGGCTCCCACGGTCTTGAGGAGGTGTCACCGGGGGAACTCGTCGCGCTGCTGCGGCGCGCGTCCGGACACGGCATCGTCCCCGCCGTGCACGCGATCGGGGACCGCGCCAACGAGATGGCCCTGGACGCCTTCGATACGGTGCGCTGCCACGGCCGGATCGAGCACGGTCAGCTGCTCGCCGCCAAGGACGTGCCGCGCTTCGCCGAGCTGGGCGTCACCGTCAGCGTCCAGCCCACCCACGCCGTGGACGACCGGGATGTCGCCGACCGGCACTGGGCGGGCCGCACCCACCGGGCGTACCCGTTCGCCGATCTGCTGGCGTCCGGAGCCGTCCTGGAACTCGGCTCCGACGCCCCCGTCGCCCCGCTCGACCCCTGGCTGACCATCGCGTCCGCGGTCACCCGGACCGACGGCGAGCGCCCGCCGTGGCACCCCGAACAGCGCATCCCCGTCCTGGCGGCCCTCACCGGCTCGGCCCGGGGCCGGCGGCTGATCCGCTGCGGCGACCGCGCCGACCTGGTGGTCACCGACGCCGACCCGCTCACGGCGGACGCCCGCACCCTGCGCGCTATGCCGGTCCACGCGACGATGCTCGCCGGGGCCTGGACCCACCCGCCGGCCTGACACGATGACACCGGGCGGTCGGACGCGGCGGCACACCCGCTGACGTACCGGCCGGTCCGGTGGCGGTCGCAACAACTTCCGTCAGGGCTCGTTGATCACGACATGAAGAATGTCACCATGGGGCGGCGGATGCGCGTCCTGATCACGGTCACCGCCCTGACGCTGGGAACGGCCGCCACGGGAAGCGCTCAGGCGAGCCAGACGCCCCTCGACTGTCCGGCGGCGGAGATCTTCGCCACCGACAACACAGCGGTCATCACGGACCCAGCGGACCCCCGGCTCAGGAACCGTCTCACCCACTTCGATCGCGAGGTGCGCACGATCATCCACACCCATGGCGCACGGCCCGGTGCCTCGACGCTCCTGGACGGCGTCTTCTGGTCGTCCGACCTGAAGCGGGCCACCTATGAGCGCTCACGCGAGTTCGACGTCAACAAGGTCGGACGGGACGGACTTCACCACATCGCCGGCGTCATCGCCAAGCGGTACGACCAGGAGTCGGTGCTCACGTTCCGCTGTCTCCCCCGGACGTCACCGGAGACCGACGCGGTACAGATCCAGGCCCCCGGTGTCAGCCGGACCCGCTTGCACGACGCCCTTGTCGCGGACCCCGAGGCCCGTGACCGGCTGGGCGGCGGCTCGACGACACTCGACGGACGACTGATCCTCGTCGCCCCGCTCGCGGACCTGCCGCTGGCCCGGAAGTTCACGACCGGACTCGGCGTCGACTGGGACAACGCCCAGGTGCGTTATGGCGACGAGGAGTTCGTGAGCTGATCGAGATCTCGACCGGCGGTACGCCGGCCCCGGGGCGCCGTGGCGCGGGGCACTGGACCGTGCCGCCAGGGTGGGTGTGCCGCACCTGGGGAAACGGCGGCCTGGTTGGCGGGCGCCGGTGGGCGGAGGCTTGAGCGCACAAGCCCCCGATCCGGCGCCCGTCGGCGCAGAACAGGATGCTCCGATGCCCGCCTCCGGCACCACCGGCACCACCGGCACCGCCGTACTGGAACAGATCCGTGTGCGCTCCGGGGACCGTCGCCGTCGTGTGTTGTTCAGCGGCGCGACCATCGTCACGATGGACCCCGGCCTCGGCGTACTGGACCGCGGCGACCTGCTCGTCGAGGGCGACTCGATCGCCGCGGTCGGACCCCGTCTCGACACCGGCGACGCGGTCGTGGTCGACGCGTCGGGCGCCATACTCGCCCCCGGCTTCGTCGACACGCACCGCCACGCGTGGCAGGCCCAGTTGCGGCGGATCATGCCGGACGTGGACGACCTCGCCGGCTATGTCATGACCACCCTCGCGGGCCATGCCCCCGCCTACCGGCCCCACGACATGTACGTCGGCACCAGGCTCGCGGCGCTGACCGCGATCGACAGCGGCATCACCTCGATGCTCGACTTCTCCCACAACTCCCGCAGTGCCGACCACTCCGACGCCGCGATCCGGGCACTCATCGACACCGGTATCCGCGGGGTGCACGCCTCGATGGGGCCGCACTTCGGCGACTGGGACAGGCAGTGGCCGGGCGACCTGACCCGTCTCAGGGAGCAGTACTTCGGCAGCGACGACCAGTTGCTGACGCTCCGCGTCGCCACCCTGGCCACCGACGAGATCGCCGGGCCCGCGCTCGCGTACCGCCCGGAACTGGCCCGGCTCGCCCGGGAACTGGGCATCGGGACGAGCGTGGACGCCGTCTTCGGGGCCTCCTCCTCCGAGGCGGTGCTGAGCTGGGCCAGGGAGGGCATCCTGGGCCCGGACGTCACCCTCATCCACGCCACCGGCCTGACCGGCGACGCGTGGCGGGCGATCGGTGAACACGGCGCCACCGTCGCCCTCGCCCCCACATCCGACGCGCAGATCGGTCTGGAGACTGCGGTCCCCGCGGTCGACGAGGCCCTCGCCGCCGGAGTCCGTCCCGGCCTGAGCATCGATGTCGAAGTGGCCCTGGTCAGCGACATGTTCACTCAGATGCGGGCGCTGCACACCATTCAGCGGATGCGCGCGGTCAACGCGGCCTACCCGGGCGGCGAGCCGGCGTACCGCGTCACCACCCGCGATGTGCTGGACTTCGCCACCCTGCAGGGCGCCCGCACCAACGGCCTCGCCGACGTCACCGGTTCGCTCACCCCGGGCAAGAAGGCCGACCTGCTGGTGATCGAGGCGGAAGACCTCAACAACATGCCGCTCAACGACCCGATCGGCACCATCGTCCTCGGCGCCGATGCCCGCAACGTCACCGGCGTCCTCATCAACGGCGAACCCCGCAAGTGGAACGGCCAGGTCCTTGACACCGACCTGCCCGCCCTGCGCGATCAGGTCCGGGAATCCCGCGACCACATCCTGCGCGCCACCGCCGCCTGAACTCCCCCGACCCGGGCCGGCCGATCCCGGCTGCCCGAGGGCCCACAGCCCCCGCGCCACGGTCTCAGCGAGCCCGGCCCGGCGGCACGACCGTCATCCACCGACACACCGCACTCACCCACTCACCCACTCACCCACTCACCGACGCAATGCACAGGCACACGCACACGCACACGCACCGAGGAATCAGGTAACCGACATGACCCACACACCCGTCTCCACCAACCCGAACCGTGACGACACCGTCCTGCGCCAGATCCGCGACTTCCGCGGGCGACCGCTGTTGCTGACCGGCGGCACCGTCATCACCGGCAATCCGCTGATGGGTGACTGGCAGCAGGCCGATGTCCTCATCGGCGGCCCCCTCGTGGTCGGGGTCGGCCCGGGACTGCTGACCGCCGCCGAGGACGACAACATGATCGTCATCGACTGCGCCGGCACCGTCGTCCTCCCGTCCGGCGCCGACCTGTCCGGCTCGGGCGGCCACCGCACCCTCACCCCCGGCGAGAGCGCCGACATCACCGTCCTGCGGCTGGCCGACGCCCCCGGCACCCCCGCCGGCGCGGTACCCGCACGCGGCACCCATCTCGACGTCGTGATCACCGCGGGCGAGGTCCGCCGCTGGAACGGCCTCCCCCTCGCGCCCGAAGCGACCGACACCGCCGCGGCGGAGCGGCTGCCCACCAGCGACGCGCACCACCCCTACACCGGCATGTGGGTCGACGAGAACGGCTTCGTCCGGCAGGAACTGCTGCCCGGCGGACGCTACGACGAGGCCCGTGGCGACCGCCAGAGCGCCTACCAGGGCCGCTACTGGATCAACGGCAACCGCATCGACTATCTGGACGACCTCGGGTTCTGGGCCTTCGGCGAGTTCCAGGGTGACACCCTCCACCAC
>NZ_JBSGUP010000420.1:0-7200 GCF_053607985.1 Streptomyces sp. NPDC055078 | reverse complement strand
CCGGACGGCGGTGCCGTCCTGGCCGCGGACAGCGACCCCCGCTAACATACATACATGCATGTACGAAATAAGTCGGGTCCGGACCGGTCAGCAGGGCAGGGCTCGGCCAGTCGTCCCCGTTCCAGCCAGGCCGAACGCAGCGCGCAGACCCGCGGCGCCCTGCTGGCGTCCGCTGCCCGGGGCCTGTCCCGGTGCGGCTACGGCAACCTCGTGCTGGAGCAGGTGGCGAGCGACGCCGGGTACACCCGGGGCGCCCTCTACCACCAGTTCAAGGACAAGCAGGACCTGACCCTGGCCGCCCTCCAGTGGATCCTCGACACCTGGGAGCAGGAGGTGGGCAGCCTCGTCGGCCAGGAGTCGGAGCCCGTCGCGGCGCTGCTGGCCATGGCGCGCGGACACGCCGTCTTCTGCCGACGCGACTTCGCCCGCATGGCGATCGCGCTGCGGCTGGAGTTCACCGGGCAGGACCATCCCGTCGGGCGCGAGGTGGAGCGGAGCTACGACGAGCTCGTCACCCACTGCGTCCAGCTCATCGACGCGGGCCGCGCGGCGGGAACGATCCCGTCCGGCCCTCCGGCCCGTACTCTCGCGCTCGCCTTCGTCGGCGCCCTTGAAGGAACCGTCGTCGCCCTGGCCGGCCAGGCCCCGCATGACGAGCTGCTCGCCGAACGCGCCGTCGCCGGCGTGCTCGGACTCGACCCCGCTGCCCCCGACCGGACGGAGGATCCCTGATGAGGATCCCGAAGACCGCGCACACGTCCCGTCACCGGCGCATCCACGAGACCGCCCCGGACTTCCGCGCCGGGGACGTCTGGGTCCTGCCGACGCCAGGCGGCCCCGGCGACCTTCCGCTGCTGGTGGAGTGGTTCGCGAAGGACGACGGCCCGAACCCGTTCTCCCCTGTCGCCCGTGTCCTCTTCGCGATCCGCCGGCACTCGGGAAGCTGTTCGGCTGGGACGAGGCCGACTCCGGCGTCGGCTCCCGGGTGCCGCCGCTGCGTAACCGGTTGCCGGAAGATCTGCGCGAGGGTCCGTGCGGGCCGGATCTCCAGTCCGTGCCGTTCACCTCGGTCTGCCTGACGGGCACCGAGTGGACGGCCGAGAGCGCCGACAACACCGTGCACACCGTGATGCACATCGGCTGTGTCCCGGACGACTCCGGCGGCTACCCGAGGCCAGATGACCGTGCTCGTGAACCGAACGGCCTGCTCGGCAGGATCTACCTGGCCGCGATCCTGCCGTTCCGGTACCTGATCGTGTACCCGGCGCTGATGCGCATGATCGGACGGGGGCGGCGGGTCGTAACCGACCTGACGTGCGGGCACCTCGGCAAGACCAAGACCGTCCCCTGCCGGCCGATGAAGACGCCGCTACTCGGACTCGCCCGAGGCAAGTTTCCGAGGGAAGTCAAGGAGATGAAGGTGGACCCAGAAAGCAACCGTCCCGTCCGCCGAGACGGGGCGAACAGGGATGATCGCGCGCTGACCGTACGTCAACAGCACGACATTCCCCAGGCGGTCCGCGCTCTCAGTCCGACCGACCCCGACTACATCGACGTCTTCACGCTCATCACGCATGACGCCTCAGACAGGTCACCGGAGCAGTGGGCCCGCGCGGCGTTCGAAGACGTCGCGGGCCTCCAGGGCCAATTCATCTGGCGGGTACTTCTCGGCCTGCGTCTGAAGCGGCGGGCATCACCGGACCACGTGGCCGGATGGAGGATCGCTGACCGCAGCGACAGGGGGATCAGGCTCGAAGCCCACTCCTGGATGCTGACCGCCCACCTCGTCGTCCAGGTCGATGACGAGCAGGTGTCGTTGGCCACGATCGTCCGCTACGACCGGCCGATAGCGGCACGCATCTGGTCGCCGCTGTCCTCGGTACACCGCCGCCTGGCGCCCGACCTGCTGCGCGACGCGCACAAGGTTCAGCAGCCGAGGCCGCGCCGATGAATCCCGTCCGCGAAGTACGGCGAGATTGCGCGGACGGCACAGGTCCTGCCTGATTCGGCCAAGCCACTCGTGGGTGCGCCGGGTCACTCCTTCTATGACATCGCGTTCGAGAACGGCAGCTCTACCGGCGGCGACCCGGCTGCTGCCGTTCCCGTCCACAGCGGCGTCCTACCCGGGGTCGAATCCGCTGGTGGCCCTGCCGCCTTCACGCCTGCGCTTCGGCAGGTCGGCCATTCCGCCACGGCTGACGGCCAGCCCCGGAGCAGTTGGGCAGTGCGGTCGTGGTTCAGAATCCGGCCACGGATTCCCCCCTTCCCTCCCGTCGGCTACTCGAACTCATCCGTCGGCGGGTCCGGTGCTCGTTTGGTTCGGCGGGTATCCCTTCGCCCGGAGCCAGGCGTCCAGAGCGAGGGCTGCGATATCTCCTGGCTGTGTTCCGTGGTCGGCGTGGTAGTGGCGGATGCGGCGTTGGATGTCGAGGTCCTTGGGCAACGCGTAGTTGACCTGCCCGCGCGTGGCCTGCCGACTGTTGATGAGGAGCAGGGTGGCGGGGTGGGGAGCCAGAGCGTCGTGGGTGGGCTGGGCCTGGGCTTCGAGCGCGTCAGCAATATGGCGGAGCCGACGTGCGTGCTCGGAGAGATCGGTCATGGGGATCTCCGGGAAGATCGCTAGGCGGCTAGCTAGCCGCCTAGTCAGCTAGGGGAATAGTCGGCCGGGGGCGGCCGGGGTCTGGTGGCCGTGGCCGCCCCCGACTGTGTGATCTCAGAAGCCGTGGGCGGTGAGCGCCTCGTCCAGTAGCACCGCGACGACGTCCGACAGGGGCAAGTGATCCAGTTCGTTGTCCAGGGCCAGCCGCTTGAGCCGCTTCTTGAGGCGGAGCTGGACCGGAGCGGAGATGTCGAGTGACTCGCGAGCGATGTGGCGTTGGTTCAGGACGGCTGCGGTGGTGGGAAGCTCCTGGGGACGGCCCGCGCCCCGGATCCAGCGACCGTTGTCGTCTTCCATGGGCTCGGAAGGTGTATTGCCGTTCGTGCTCCCGCTGTCCGCAGTCGCCCCGGGGAACGGGTTGCCTTTCGCAACAAGCTCGGAAGGCTGAGAGCGAACGCTGATCTCGGCGGGACGCTCTGACTGCGTTGCGATGCCGACCTGAACAGAGTTCCCGCCTTCTGTGGAAGATTCCACCGGATCGACCGCTTCGCGCGGCTCCACCGAGAAGTGGGCAGGCGGCGTCGGCTCCTGTACGACCTCCGGGATGGCGGTGGTTGTTCCCGCTCCGGGGGCGCCGGACTGCTCGGCTGCGAGTTGGTTCCTGGTCAGTTCGGCCGCCGGCGGGGGTGCCGGGTTCTGCGGCTTCTTCGCTCCGCCGAGTACGCGGCCACCGCTGCGGCGCCGGGGCGGGGGCTTCATCTGGTCGGTCATGCGTTGAGCTCCTTCATAAGCGCCCCGTACTCGCTCAGCTCGGTGGGTATCTCGCCGAAAGCCTCGATGTAGTGCACCCAGGAGTGGATCTTCGTCTGGGTGACCGGGAACGGTGCACTGCCGTCCTCGGGGTCGAGCAGCGCCTCCCGGGCCTTCCTGGGGAGGCTCGTCCGGTCGTCGCACTTGACCAGGACCACGTGGGCCGTAACCTCACGGTCGTTGCGGGCACTGGCCGCTTCGGCTTCGTCGAACGTGGCGGCGAGCTTGCGGGTCTCGATCTTGTGCGGGGCGACAGGCACGATCAGCCGGTCCGCGACGGTGACCGCCTCGTGGAAGATCGTCCTGCTGCCGCCTCCGACGTCCACCACGATCGCGTCGTACTCCTTGCGCTTCTCCCGGATGTACTCGGCGATGTCCTCGAACGGGTACCGCTCGACGGTCAGATTCACCGGAATCTCAAATCCATCGGCCTGCGCGACCTTGAACCAGTCGTAGCCCGACTGGCTCCCGGCATCGGCATCCAGGAAGAGGGTCTTCCTGCCCAGGACCACGGCGTAGTACAGAGCGATGAACCAGGCCGAGGTGGTCTTGGCGGTACCGCCCTTGAGCATCCCGATGACAATGACGATCGCCAGGACAAGGCCGCCGTCGTCGCCCCATACGGTGGCGACGCCTGCGAGGGTTGTGTGGCGGGTAAGTTCCTTCACGTGTGCTTCAACTCCTGTGAGTGGTGGTGTACTCGCTGTCGGGAAACCGTCGGCTGATGCGGCGGGAGTGGAGCGGGTTCCGCTTCCACCGCTCTGAATGGCTGGGTGGGGACGGCGTTGCACTCCCGACCGCATCGTCGGTGTCCGGAAATGAGGGCGGTGCTCTCGCGTTCGGCCGGGCACCTGCCTGGGGGCGGGCCTTCGTCCGGGCCGGGGGCGGGCACCCCGGCGGCGATCGTTGAGACGGAGTCCACACGCGCGCGGCCGAATCGACAGCTACCCCGCTGTGGGCCACGGAGACGAATCCGCGGGCAGGCCCGCACAGCGGGGTCACGCCGACTCATGAGCGTCAGGCAATCGGCGGGAGCCGCGCCCGGTGCGCCTCGAAGCCGCTGCCTGCCGGAGCAGTCGGTAGATGGTGCTTTCCGACCGGCCGCTCTCGGCCGCTAGATCGACCACTTGCTCGCCCGCCTCGTAGCGCTCCTGGAGCGAATCCATCAGCTGCTGCCGCGCCGCCGCAGACCGCAGCCGCCGCGTCGCCGACGCCGTGCGCGGGGGACAGTCGGCCTCGGCCAGCAGTCGGCGGACGGTCCGGTCGGAGCGGCGGCAGACCTCGGTCAGCTCCTGAATCGTCGCCCCGTTCTCGTAGAGCGTGCGCAGACGCTTGGCCAGGTTGCGCCGCGCCGAGACCCGACGGGGATCCATGCGCATCCGCCGTGTCTCGTACGGGCTGCGCATAACGGTCCCGGCGTCGCGGAGCCGGTTCCAGACGGTGCCATGCGAGATTCCCGTCATGGACTGCAGCTCCCGGATCGTGGCACCGTCCTCGTAGCGGGCTCGCAACTCGTGTGCGGTGAGCTGCGCGTGGCCAGATGTCGGGTTTGGCTGTTGAGGCTTCATGCGGCTGACTCCCAGTCGTTGAGGGCTTCGGCGTACTGGCTGACCAGCTCGTCGTATGTGCACTGGTCAGCAGAGGTGATGAGGATCAGACGGCCGTCGGAGGCGACCCGCCATTCGGGATCGGGGCACCCCGTCGCGGGGTCGAGTACGGCTCCGTCGGGCGCGCGCCACGCGGGGGGAACCTCATCGCCGCGAACGGCAGGCACCAGGACCTGCCGGCCGTCTTCGCGGACGATCACCGTGGCCTTGCGGCGACGCCCGTCACGCAGGTCCAGGACCTCGCGGTACGCCGTACGTTCGGCAGCGTGGCGTGCCACGCGCACGGCCGCGACACCTGCCGTGCCGCACTGGCGTGCGATGTCGTCCCACCCCTGGCCCGGGAGCGCGGTGGAACCGTGGACTACCTGGTCGGTGTAGCCCAAGCCTTCGAGAGCCCGCGGTGCCAGATCCCACGTCTCCGCGGTCTGTCGCGCGAGCCCGAGTGCCCTGAGTCGAGCGAGCGCCCTGTACACCGAGGCACGGGAAACCGAGGAACTGCCCGTCAGCTCTCTGATGGTCTGATGTGGGCGGGCGTGCAGGGCGGCGATGATCACGAGAGCCGAACTGCCGAGACCGTGGCGGGCGAAGGCGTCGCGGCCCATGAGGCGACTGAGCACGGTGGAGTCGATGTCGGCCGTGACTTCCGTCCCAGGGGCAGACCACTCCTCAAGTGCCGGGTCGGGGGGGCACTGAGTGGTCCTGTCGCGAGACTGAGGAGTGCTGCTGTGGCCATCGCCGAGGTACCAGACGGAGCCCTTCGTGCCGTGACCGACGCGCAGCCGGTGGAGCCAGCCACCCGGCTTCAGGACGGTCTCGTAGGCGTTGCGCAGGGTCTGCCGGGAGAGCCCCGCCTCCTCGGCTGCCTGGCGCTCGCTGGACGCGTGCCGACGCCCGCCGGCGATCTCGGCGAAGTTCAGGTGAGCGCGGAGGACCCTCAGTGCTGTCCGGCCGCGTGCGCCGCGCCACGGGGTGGTCTCTATCCGTGTGCGAAGGGCTGCGAGGTCCTCGTACGCGTGGTGGCGGGACTCCACGACCGCGGTGTTCCTGACCGCGGCACGGGCGCTGGCCCATACGCGCTGGACGTAGCTGTGCGCCCGTGAATGCCCGGACCGCAATGCGATGTTCCGGACATGGCGGCCTCCCTCGTGGTCGGGGTGCAGCAGCAGGCGGGTCAGGCTGCCGAGCGTTCCGTCGGCGCGTGCGACGTGGCAGGCGATGGCTGCGGTGACCCGGTGACCGTGGTCGGACGCGCCCTGGCGGTCCCCGCGCAGCGAGACGGACCGGCGGTCGACGGCGAGCCGGGTGTAACTGCCCGTCGCGTACCGCCCGGTGAGGTCGCCGAGGAGGACCAGGTCGGCCGCACCGCTGGGCAGGTGGTGCAGCCCGAGAGCTGCCGAGTGAGTGCCTGTGATTGCCTCTGGGCGGGTGCGAGCGGGAAGGAAAGCCTCGCTGGGGCCGTGCGGAGCAGGCGAGCCGTGTGGCATTCTGGGGGCCGTCTCTCAAAGACGTGGACGCCACCGAGGCCGCTGAAACCAGCGGTGGTGTCCGGAACCGACCTCCAATCGGTGCCAGCGAAGCCTCCAGGACGGCAATCCTGGGGGCTTTCGTATGCCTGGCTCCTGCCGGAGGCAGGCGTCCCCAACGCGGCTCGACCGGAGTCGACACAGAGCCAGTCAGAGGTCCAGCCGCTGACCGGCACCGATCGACCCGGGCCCGGAGCCAGAAAGGGGCGACTGCCCCTGACTGCCTCCGAGCACCCCGGGTCGAATCGGGGTCGAATCAGAGCGCTTTCCTCTGACTGCCTCCGATCGCCTCTGCAACCCGTCCTAGCAGGTCACAGCCGATACGACTCCCATCGGTGCAGGTCAGAGAGGTGCGCCAGATGTACAACCCGTACACACCCAACTCACCCTCCGCTCCCCGGCGACCCGCCGGAACGCAACGGCCACTGCGGAAGATGAAGCGGGTCTACGCCGGTGGCGCGCTGCTCATGCTCCTCGGCTTCGGCTGCGGCAGTACCACCGGGCCGGACGACAACCGTTCGCCCGCCGCGGCCACAAAACCGCTCCCCGACCCGACCGTCACCCCGGCGGTCACCGCCACGGCAACCGTCACCGCGACGCCTACGGCACCTGCGGCAGCGGCAGCGGCACCCACGGTCACCGTCACCAAACCCGGCCCGAC
>NZ_JBSGUP010000419.1:0-7223 GCF_053607985.1 Streptomyces sp. NPDC055078 | reverse complement strand
GCCGGTCGTCGGCTGTCCCGGCACCGGCAGCCGGTCGCCGCGCGAGTCAAGCCCCGGCAGATCGCCCGGCCGGTGCGCCGGAGCCGGAATGCCCGAGCTGTCCACGCCGGAGGCGGCGGGCCAGGCGACCGGGGTGCCGATGGCGAGGGTCGGGCGGTCGGCACCCGGTGGCGCCGGAGAGGTGGAGAGGTCGTACCCGCACGCGCCGCAGAAGCGGTCGCCCTCCTCCAGCGGCTCGGCGCATCCGGGGCACGCGGGCCCCGGGTCCGGCTGGTGCATCTGCGACGGCATCAATCACACCCACGTCCGGGGGCGGAAGCGGTTGGCGCGCTCCACCAGGTCCATCCGCTCCTCGCCCCGCTGGGCGAGCCGGGCGAGTACCCGGTACGAGCGTTCCAGCCCGAAGCGCAGGCCGCGTTCGTCCAGCTCACTGCCGAGCAGCGCCCCCGGCGCGGCCGACGCGACGGGCGCGCTGCCGGGCCGCGGCGCGCTCGACGGATCCGGTACGGACGACGGTGCTCCGGGACTACCGGAGAGTACCCAGTCCAGGGCCGTGCCGAGTACCTCCGTGGACAACTGCTCGCGGCGCACCGCGTCAAGACCGAAGTCCTTCAGGGCCTCCACCTGCGCCGCCGCCGCGAGGAGATCGTCGACCAGCGGGTCGTGCGCGGCGCGTCGCCGCAGCCGCGCCCGTACGGCGGCGACCCGGGCCGCCGTGTAGTGGATCGAGGCGCCAGGCACCGACTCCAGCGTCCGTACGGCCCCGGCCCGGTCGCCCGACGCGAGCTGCACCCGGGCGAGGCCGAAAGCGGCGCTGACATAGCTCGGGTCGGTCGTCCACACCAGGCGGTAGTACTCGGCGGCGTTGTCCAACTGGCCGAGCACCTCCGCGCAGACACCCAGCGCCAGCTTGGGCGCGGGCTCGCCCGGGAACGCGTCGTAGACCGCGTCGAAGGACAGCGCCGCCGCTTCGTTGTCCCCGCCGACCAGGGAGGTCAGGCCCCGGTACCAGACGACGCGCCAGTCGTCGGCGTGCCGGCTCTCCAGATTCTCCAGGGACTTGGCGGCGGAGCCCAGTTCGCCCATCTCCAGCCGGGCGCGCAGTTCGCGCAACCGGGTCTCCAGGGAGGGGGAGGGAGCGGAGTGCAGGGCGCTGATCAGCTCGGCGGGCGCGGCGGCCAGCAGGCCCGCGAGGAACCCGGCGTTCGGATCGCCCGGGTCGACGCGGGGGACGGGCAGGGCGAGCCCCACGACGGGGGTGTCGAGCGGAACGAGCTGCGGTGTGAGCCGCGCCCCGGGGGCCACACCGCCCACCGGCCCGCCCCCCGGCCCGGCTCCGGGCCCGTACGGGGCGCCGGCGGTCAGCTGGTGGGGGAGCGGGGTCCCCGCCGCCGGACCGCCGGGGATCGCGGCATGTGCCGGTGCCCCGCCGGGGACCCCGGCGGGTGCCGCCTGACCGCCAGGGCCCCCGGCGTGCGCCAACGCCCCACCGGGCATCGCGGCGGGTGCCGCCGGACCACCCGGGGCGATCCCCGCGTGCCCGTTCCCCGCGCGCCCGTTCGCCGCGCGGCCACGGGCCCGGCCGGACGCCCGCGCGCCCAGGGTGGACACATCACCCGTCAGCTCGGCGAACAACTCCGTGTCCGGCACCCGCGGTTCCGGCCCGAACAGGGTCGAGAGCGCGGGACGCGGGCGGCCCGTCTGCAGGGAGACGACCTCCCGGAGGACCCCGGTCAGCTGCTCCGCCATCTCCTGCGCCGAGGAGAACCGCCGGGCCGGATCCGGGTCCGTCGCCCGCACCAGCAGCCGGTAGAACGACTCGTACGTCCGGAAGACCTGGATGTTCTCCGGGTCCGGCAGGGAGTCCACGAAGACATTCGTATAGCCCTGGAAGTCGAAGGTGAGAACGGCCAGCGTCCGGGCGACGGTGTACAGATCGGAGGCGACGGAGGGGCCCGCGTCGGCGACCTCGGGGGCCTGGTATCCGACGGTGCCGTAGATCGCGGACTCGTCGTCGTCCATCCGCCGGACCGCGCCCATGTCGATGAGCTTGAGCTGATCCTGCTGCTGGATGGCGTTGTCGACCTTGAAGTCGCAGTAGAGCAGATTCCTGCTGTGCAGATGCCCCAGCGCCTCCAGCGCCTCGATGCCGTACGCGCACGCCTGCTCCACCGGCAGCGGATCCCGCTTCCCGGACGCGTCCCGGCGGTCGTTGGCCAGCTCCTTGAGCGACTTGCCGCCCACGTACTCCATGACGATGTAGCCGTCGAGCGAGCCGGTGCGCTGGTCGAGGTGCTCCACGAAGTTGTAGATGCGGACGATGTTGGAGTGCTCGATCTCGGCGAGGAAGCGGCGCTCGGAGATGGCCGCGGCCATGGCGTCCTGGTCGCCCGTGTCCAGCAGGCCCTTGAGGACCACCCAGCGGTCGGACACCGCGCGGTCGACCGCCAGATAGACCCAGCCCAGACCGCCGTGGGCGAGACAGCCCGCGACCTCGTACTGGCCGTGCACCACATCGCCCTCGGCGAGCTTGGGCACAAAGGAGTACGGATGGCCGCACGAGGTGCAGAAACCTTCCGTACGCCCCACCCGCTCCCCGCGCGAACGTCCCACCGGGGCACCGCACTCGGCACGGGAGCAGTACCGCTTCCGCTCGGGGACCTCGGGGTTGCGCATCACCGCGGCACGCGGCTCGGGGCGCGGCACATCGGGCACGGTCACCAGGCCCGCGCCCAGCCGGTTGCGCCCCGACGAGCCCGTGGAACTGCCGGAACTGCGCACCGAGACCGACCGGGACGAGGTGCTCGACCCGGTCAGCGAACGCGACAGCCGGCCCGACACCGAGCGGCGCGACGTCGACGAACGCGACGAGGCCCGCGAGGACGCCCGGGACGACCGCGAACTGCCCCGCACGGAAGCGCTGCCCCGCCCACCGCCGGCCCGGGAACTCCCGCCGCCCACGGCCACGACCGGTGCGAGGCCGCACTGGTCGCAGTACAGCTCGCCGCCGCCCATGTCCTCATAGCCGCCGTCGCAGCCGGGCCGCTGGCAGCTCTCCTTCTCGCTCATGCGTCCTTCCTTCGGTCGGCGGACTCCGGAACCCCGGGGCCCCGGGGGGCCAGGGCTTCCGCCGCGGCCTGCTGATAGCGCAGCACGGCCTGCTCGGCGACCCGCAGGTCGCACGGCGCGCTCCACAGCATTCTGCGCGCGATGTCGTACCGCTCGATCAGCAGCGGGTCCTCCGCGAAACCGTGCCGGGCCATCTTCGCCTTGTACGCGTCCAGCCGCCCGCGCAGCTCCGCGCGGACCGCGAGCGGAGCGGTGACCGACGTCAGGGACTCACGGGCCCGCGCCAGCTCGTCCTCCGCCTCCCGCTCCAGCGCTTCCAGCAGCGGCGAGAGCCGGTGCCACTGGGAGTGCCTGCGGTACTCGGCGGCGGTGGACAGCCGCTCCTGGAGCGCCGTGGGCGGACCGCTGACCGCGGGCACCTCGGTCGCGGCGATCTTCGCCAGCACCTCCCCGCGCGCGGACCGGGCCTCGGTCAGGGTGCGGTCGGCACGCGAGAGGACATCGCGCAGCCGGATCAGCCGCTGCTCGGAGTCCTGCCGGACCCGCAGCACCGCCTCGATCTCCCCGCGGATGTCCTCCAACGCGCGCGCGGAGCGGTCGTAGCGATCGGTGTCCGGCCGGCCGCCGCCGGGGGCCGAACTCCCCAGGGCCGGGCGCCAGAAGGCCAGCGGATCGGAGATCACCTGTGCGCGGAGCGTCGACAGCTCATGGGTGATGGACTCCAGCTCGTCCCCGGACGGGTGCTCCCCGGGCCGTACGCCCACCGAGTGCGCGAGCGAGCGGGTGCGCTGCAACTCGGCCGAGAGCAGATCGATGCGCGCGGGCAGCGCCGACCACACCGCGTCCGCCGTCACGACCATGTCCAGCGAACTCGCGTACAGCTCGTTCATCCGGGCGACCAGCCCTTCGAGTGTGAACCGCTCGGAGAGCCTGGCGGGCCCCGTCAGCGACGGAGAGGTGTGGGCGGCCTGACTGGCCACGGTCACACTGGGGCCCCGCAGCCGCTCCGTCAGCTCCACCAGATCGTCGCGTCCCGGCCAGCGGCGGCGGGCGCGCAGCTCACGGATGTCGTTCAGGGCTGCGGCGTATGCGTCGAAGTAACCCCACAGCAGGGTGATGGCCTGCTCGGTGGCGGCCCACCGGTCCTTGGTGACCCCGGTCAGCTCGGCGCCTTCGAGAAGTCTGCGGCCGGCGTGGTCCTGGAGGGCGAGCAGTGAGGTCTCGATCGCCTCGTGCTCGGCGCCGAGGCGTGTCAGCGCACGGTCGACCTCGTCCCGGTCCATCGCCGGCGGCTGGGCCTTCCCGCCGGAGCCGGGGTACGGTCCCGCGACGCCCATCGATCACCCCTTTCGTAGATCAGTTGCGGTACTTGGACTTGGGAGGGCGGCCGGATATGCCGCGCAGGTCGTCGTCCAGCCAGTACTTGTACGCGGCGGTCCAGGCACTCTGGCGGTACTCGTCCAGGATCCAGTTCACCCGGCGCACCAGATCGTCGTTGCCGCGCTTGGCGGCGACGCCGTAGTACTCCCTGGTGAAGGGCTTGGCGCCCTTCAGTTCGACGGCCGGGTCCTGGGCGGCGTGGCCCGCGCCCAGGGCGTTGTCCGTGACGATCGCGTCCACCAGGCCCTCCTGGAGGCGCACCAGACAGTCGAGCTGGTTGGGCACGGTGAGGATGTCCTCGTCCGCGGGCTTGCCGTCGTTCTCGTCCTTGAAGATCGCGCCGTACGAATTGTTCTCCAGCGCCTCGTAGGCCGTCGACCCCTCGGCGGAGCAGACTTTTTTGCCCTTCAGGGATTTGTCGTACCCGGTGATGTCGGAACTCCTGGGCGCCAGGACCTGCTGACCGGCCTCGAAGTAGGCGGTGGAGAAGGCGACCTGCTTGCTCCGGGCGCAGTTGATCGTCATGGTGCGGACGACCAGGTCCACCGTGCCGTTGTTCAGGGCGGGGATGCGCTGGTCGGTGGGAATGGCGCGGAAGACGATCGCGTCCGGCTTGCCGAGGATGTCCTTGGCGATGGCGCGGGCGAGATCGATGTCAAAGCCCCGGAGGGTGCGGGTCGCCGGGTCGCGGTATCCCCAGCGATAGCTGTTCTGGTCGACGCCGACGACCAGTTTGCCGCGCTTCTTGATCTCCTCGATGTTCGGTCCGTCGGCGTCCGACGGGGTCAGAGACCTTTCGGGCTCTTTGCAGGTGTCCGCCTTGGCGGGGGTCGCCGCCGAGACGCTCCGATGACCGTGGTCGGCGGGGGTGGTACCGGCGCCCCGGGAGAGCGGGATCAGGGTGGCGGCCGTGGTCAGCACACAGGCCGTCGCCATACCCGCGACGCCGCCCCAGCCACGGAAGGGGAACCCGCTCCTCCTGCTCGTGGCGCCCCTGCTGCCCGGCCCGCTGCCGTTGCTGAAGGTGCCCCTGTCGCGGAAGCCGGACCCGCTGCTGTCGCTGAGCGCGCCCCCGTCCCCGGACCCGCTGCCGTCCCCGGCCCGGTCCGAGCCCCCGGACCGGCTGCCCGGTGCCGTGGAGCCGGCTCCGGCGCCACCGGTCTCCGGTGCGGTCTGGTCGTCCGCCATCTCGCCCCCTTTCACCGGTACTCCGACAGCCTGCGGTTGATACCGAGGATCGCGCCCGCCGCGCCCAGCACCCCGAGGACGGCCGCGCCGATCGACAGCCCGCTCAGGGCGTCCCGTCCGTCCTTGGCGGCCCGGGTGAACTCCCGCTGCTCGTGCGCCAGCGCCTTCTTCAGCGACGCGTCCACCCGGTCGAAGGACAGCCCGGTGGACTTCTTCGGGCCGATGACCTTGGCCAGCGCGCCTTCGTAGTCACCGGACTTGTCGGTCGCACTGGCGTCCTTGTGCCGGGACTGCCACTCGGCCACGCCATCGGCCGCCGCGGCGACGGGGAGGCTGCCTTCGTCGTCCTCCGCGAGCGCCCCCGCCTTGCGCAGCTCTTTGCCCAGGACGGCCATGCCCGCGTTGTACTCCGTCTCGTACTTGTCGTGCTTGCCGTCGTCGGTGAGCACCGCTCCCCGGGCGACCAGGACGAGGTTCTCATTGGCGCGGGCCTGCAGGGAGCTGATGCGCGCGTCGTTCAGCACCTTGAGGGACCTCTGGCCGTCCTTCTGCGCTTCGTTCAGCTCGGCGCGGGCGACCGTGTGTCCGACGGCGAGCCACAGCAGGACGACCGTGGTGGCGGCGGTGGCGGCGAGCAGGCCGTGGTTGAACACGCGGTTCGTCCGGTGGTAGTTGCGCCGCTGGGCCCAGACCAGGGCGCCGAGCGCCAGCAATCCGGTCGCCAGGGAGAAGACCGGCCAGAAGCGGGCGTCGTCGTCGTCCTGGTCGAGCCGGGCCGTCTCCGCGTCGTAGAGCTTCTGGGCGGCGGGCAGCAGGACCTCGGTCATCTGCTCATTGGCGAACCGCAGATAGGCCCCGCCGAGCGGCAGTCCCTGGCGGTTGTAGGAGCGGGCCGTCTCCACCCGTCCCGCGTAGACCGGGAGCTGTTCGTTCAGCGTGGCAATCTGGCGGCCCGACTCACTGGAGCTGTCGGTGTTCGTCGCGGCCTTGATCAGCAGCTTGGAGGCGAGCGCGATGTCGTCCTGATAGCGCTTGCGCACCCCCGGCGGCTCCGTCCCGGACCCCGCGAGGAAGCCGCTGGAGGCCGCGGTGTCGGCGTCGGCCAGCGAGCGGTACACGGAAGCGGCGTCCGCGCTCAGCGGCTGGCTGCGGCTCACGACGTCGTCGGCGGCCGATGCCCGGTCGGCGATCTCCAGCGCGGTCACCGCCCCGAACGCGACCACCAGCGCGGCCAGCACGGCCCCGATGATCCGGAGGCGGCCCGGCTCGGTCGTCGCCGCCGCGCGCAGCCGGCTCCCGGCCTCGGCCAGCACACCGCGCTCGGGCGGCCGGCCGGGAGGGCCGGCGGCACCCGGGGCGCCGAAAGAACCCGGTGAACCCGGAGATCCTGGTGATCCCGGGGCACCTGGCACACCGAAAGGACCGGCGGGGGAGCGGGCCGACGTCAGCGACCGAGGGGGAGGTCATATGGCACACCCACCGAATGTGCGCGCGCCCGGGCCGGGGTCCGCGTCGGCGTCCGCACAGCCGTCCGCACCCCCCGCCGGTCCTTTCGGTGTGCCAGGTGCCCCGGGATCACCAGGATC
>NZ_JBSGUP010000418.1:0-7233 GCF_053607985.1 Streptomyces sp. NPDC055078 | reverse complement strand
GGCCCGCGCGCAGGGGGCGTTCACCCGGGACGACGTACGGGTCGCCCGTGCCGCCGCCCGCCGGACGGCGGTCGCCGTCGAACACGCCCGGCTCTTCGCCCGGTCCGTGCGCACCGCCGCCGAACTCCAGCGCGCGCTGCTGGGCGACCCCGGGCTGCCGCACCCCAACCTCCAGCTCACCACCCGCTATCTGCCTTCCGGCGCGGGCACCGTGGTGGGCGGTGACTGGTTCGGCACCGTACGGCTCCACTTCGGGCGGACCCTGCTGGTGGTGGGTGATGTGATGGGCCACGGGGTCGAGGCCGCCGTGGACATGAACAGCTACCGTACGGCCCTGAGGGAGGTGGCGGCGGCGGACCTGCCGCCGCACCGCGTGCTGCGCCATCTCGACCAGCACATCGCCGCCGGGTCCGCCCGCCGCCCGGCCACCTGTCTGCTGGCCCGGGTGGACCCCGCCCGCGGGCTCGTCACCTTCTCCAGCGCGGGCCATCCGCCACCGGCGGTCTTCGGCCGTGACGGAACCGCCGGACTGGTCGACGTCCCCGTAGGGCCGCCGCTCGGCACCGGCGTCGGCGGCTACGAGACGGTCTCCCGCGCCCTGCACCCCGGGGACACCCTGCTGCTGTTCACCGACGGCCTGATCGAGCGCCGCCACGAGGACATCGACACCTCCCTCGCCCGGCTCTCCCGGCCCGTGCCCGACCCCGGCGCCCCGCTGGACGACCTGGTGGACGGACTGCTGACGCGACTGGACGCGGCGCACGCGGAGGACGACGTCGCCGTGCTCGCGGCGAGAATCCACAGCCAGGGAGCACCGCAGGAGTGAGCCGGAGCCACGGTCCGGGGCACCAGCGAACCGGTGGAGCGCGGGCGCCGGCGCGGACGGTCATGGCATCCGCCACAGTGGGCGACCTCGTACGGCGACGTCGTACGGCCGCCGGGGCCGGCGGGCCACCTCGTACGGCGACCTCGTACGGCCCGCCGGGGCCGGGACCGGCGGGTGAACCGTACGGTTCGCGGGCCCCGACCGGCAGTTGAGCCGTACGGTCAGCGGGCGCCCACCGACTCCAGCGCGAGCGGCGCCAGCACCCGGGCCACCTCGGCGTAGCCGCGCGCCGAGGGGTGGAACCGGTCCCGGGCGAACAGGAGACCCGCCTCGTCCGCGACGCCGCCCTCCCTGCCCGGAACGTCGCCCGCCGCGGGCAGCGGCACATACCGCACGCCGCTGCCCGCCGCACTCCGCAGCAGTACCCGGTCCATCCGGCGTGCCCGCAGCCCCAGGACGGCCCGCAGCGGCTGGGGCAGCGCGCGGAAGTGCCCGACGGGAGGCATCCCGGAGAAGACGACGGGCACGCGTGCCCCCCACCGTTCGCGGAGCGTGCCGACCAGGACACCGAGATCGCGCCGCCAGGCCCGCAGCCCCCGGTACCGCAGCAGATCATTGATCCCCACCACGACGACGACCAGATCAGGGTCGCCGCCGCCCTCCGGGACCGGCTCGCGGCCCGCCGCCTCCCGCCCGGCGGACGCGTCGTCGGCGAGCAGCCGCGCGGTGGAGACGGCGGTGGCTCCGCTGCGGGCCACCACGCGCCAGCGCACCGGGCGGCCGGTACCGGCGGCCATCCGGGCGGCCAGTTGACCGGCGAGCCCCTGGCTCTGGTGCGCCACCCCCACTCCCGCGGCCATGGAATCACCGGCCACGAGCAGCCGGAGCGCCGGGCCGTGCCCGGACGACCCGCGGGGCGACCCGCCGGATGAACCGCCGGGCGACCCGCCGGATGACCCGTCAGACCACCCGCCTGGCGACTCGCCCTCGGTACCGGCCGCGACCGGAAGGCGCGGGGTCCGCCGCCTCACCCACAGGGCCTGCGGAATCAGCGCGGGGGCGAGCAGCAGCGAGAGCGGCCGGACGGCATGGCTCATGGGCCCGGACATCGGCGTATCCCCGTACCGCTACCGGGCATCCCGGCGCCGTGCCGGGTCCCAGGACTTGTCCCGGCCGGCGGCCAGTCGGACCCCGGGGGCCGCGGAGCCGCCGGCAGCGGCCGGACCATGACGGTCAGATCGGTCACAAGCCCCGACGTTCCGTACGTCAGCAGATCGAACCCCTGGAGGGACCGGCCTGCCACCCGGGCCTCGAAGAGCAGCACCTGGCTGAGTGCGCCCGCTTCCCCCTCGTCCGTCAGTTCGCGGGTGTACCGGAGGTCCTGGCGGATGTCCGACAGGGCGTACAGGGCCGCGGCCACCCGGTGGCGCCCCCGGCAGGGGTGGGCCGTGGCCGGGCTGAAGAAGGTCACATCGGGCGCGAGTGTCCGTGCGACGGCCGGGAAGTCCAGCGCTTCGACGGCCTCGCGGTAGGCCAGGGGCTTCATGGCGCCGGGAGATCCTCTCGTCGTCGGCCGGGGTGCCGGGCTGGCGGGCGGAGTCGGTCGGCGACGGGCTCTCCCCGGCCGGGGCGGCGTCGCGGACGTACGCCACAGGGTGCCCTTGTCGTGTGGGTGGGCGTGCGGTTGACTTCAACACTGTTCCTTCGTCTGGTAGTTGAGAAGACGTCCCTGCTCGATTGTGCGGTCAACTGTAGGTTGAGCGGGTGCGATTGACAGTCAACTTTCAGTCGAATCCACTATGAGGTGATGAGGGAAGGGAAGAAGTGACGGGATCACGGCAGCCGCCTGCCCTCTGCGGTCAACTGGAGAGACTCTTCGACAGCATCCGGCCCGAGGGGCTGCGCGGGCGCAGGTACACCAACGACGAGGTGGCCCTCGCGGTCAAACGGGAGGCCCCCGGGGTGCGGGTGAGCGGTGCCTACCTCTCGGCCCTGCGCAGGGGTTCGAAGACGAACCCGTCGACCGAACTGCTCCAGGCTCTGGCGGCGTTCTTCGGCGTACCCGCCGCGTACTTCTTCGACGAGGGGGCCGCACAGCAGGTGGACGCCGAGATCGCCCTCGCCAGGGTGGCCCGGAACAACGAGGTGCGCGACCTCGCGCTGCGCGCCCTGGAACTCTCCCCGGAGAGCCTCGCCGCGGTGAGCCGGATCGTCGAGGTCGTCCTGAGGGGCGATGGGGCCTCCTCCGCGCACGGTACGCGGGGCGACGGGACCTCCTCCGGGCACGGCACGCGGGGCGAGGACTGATACCCGACCGGCCGCGACCGGCGGGCCGACGGAGGGCGGTGCGCCGATGAAGCGGAGAGCCATGCGGCGAGTCTGTGCCTCGCTGGTCCGCGGCCTGGATGTCCCGCCACCCGCCGGCCCCGGGCAACTGATCGATGCCCTGTGCCGCCGGGTGGCGGAACGGTCCGGACGCGCGGTCCGCCATACGCTGGTCCCCTTCCCCCCTCGTACGGTCAGCGGTCTGTGGATCGCCACCGGCGACACCGACCACATCCTGTGCGAGCTGCGCACCAGCCCCTGGCATCAGTTGCTCATCACCTGTCACGAGATCTGGCACATCGTGGAGCCACGCCGCTCCGGCGACGGTGCCGGTTCCGCACCCGCGCTGTCCGGGATGGACCTCGGCACTCTCGACGCCAGCGCCCTCGGCCGGATCATGGCCGCCCGCGGCCCCTATGACGCCGCGTCCGAGCGGGACGCCGACCTCTTCGCCTCGCTGCTGCTCGCCCGGCTCACCCGGACCCCGCCCAGGGCGGGCCGGGAAGTCCCCGGTGAGCCGGCCCTGCACCGGGTGGAGCGCACGCTCGGCAGCGACGGCGACGAGGGCTTCGTAGGCGACGGGGGCTTCGTATGACGGGGCGGACCATCGGCTACTGGACCTGTGCCGTCCCACTGTGGGTCGTGTTCGCCGCGAAACTGTCCGGGCTGCGCCATTCCGGCCGCGACCCGATGCGCCGGGCCGTGTGTGCGACGGTCTTCTCCTGTGCGGCGATCCTCACCCTCTGCGCCCCCGAGTCGATCCGCGCGGTCAACCAGTTGTCCGGGGTGCCCAATCTGGCCTTTCTGATCAACTTCTCGCTGGTGGTGGACCTGTCGGCCGCCGTACGGGTCCTCATCGTGTACTGGCAGGAGCCGCGCGAGGCGGCCCGGGTGATCGTCATCCGGTGGACCGTGGCGTACGGCCTGGTCGTGGTGGCGATGACCGCGCTCTTCTGGTTGGGCGACGCACCCGTGGCGCGGTACATCGACTTCGAGACCTACTACGCGACCGAACCGGCGATCGCCGCGTTCACCCTGCTCTGTCTGGCCGCCCAGGCGATCGCGATGGCCGGCGTCGTCCGGGCGTGTCTGCGCTGGGCCCGGCTGGCCGAGGACCCCTGGCTTCGGCGGGGGCTGCGGCTGATCACCACCGGTGCCGCCTTCGGGATCGGGGTGAGCGCCCTGAGGGCCACCGCGATGGCCGCGCGGTGGGCCGGTACGGACTGGGACCGCCTCAACACCACGGCGTCCGCCCTCTGCGCCATGGCCGGACTCACCCTCGGCGCACTGGGCTTCGCGCTCCCCGCGTGGGCGGGCCGCTTCGCCCGGTTGCGCGACCGGCTCGACTCCCGCCGGGGCCATCGGGCGCTCTTCCCCCTGTGGGACGCGCTGCGTACGGCGGCGCCCACCATCGTGCTGCCCGCCAGGATCCCCTGGTGGCACCTCCAGTTGCGGCTGACCCGTCGGCTCGCCGAGATCAACGACGGCAGGCTCGCCGTCTGGCAGGCCACCGACGAGCGTGTCGCCGCCCGCGCCCGGAGCCTGGGCCGCGAGGCCGGACTGCCGCCGGACGAACTCACCGCCGTCGTCGAGGCCGCGCTGCTGAAGGGCGCCATCGCCAGCGCCCGAACACCCCCGCACGGGCCCCCGCCGGACACCCCACCCCGGCCCGCGTCCGCGTCCGGCGCCCCTGAGGGCATGGATGAACTGGCCTGGCTGACCCGGGTCGCCCGCGCGTTCGCGGACTCACCCGTGGTGGCCGATGCGGTACGCACCGCGGGCCCCCGCCACCCCGTGGCGGGGACGGAGCGACCCACGGCGACGAGCCCTTAGGGCTTCTCGTTTGGATCTTGCTGGGCTCGCGTGCCCTGGCACCGCACCTCGCCGCGTTGTCGTCAGTCGCCTACGCTCCGCGTGGACTCCCTCCTCCGCCTTGCGATCCACGGCACCAGACCCCGCTCCCTGACCCAGCCTGATCCAAACGAAAGACCCTAGGGCGCTTCCGACGGCGCCCCGCCGACAGGACCAGGGCCTACCGGACAGATCGGGGTCTACCGGGCGGACCAGAGTCTACCGGGCGGACCAGGGCCTGCCCGGCAGTCCAGGACCTGGTCCTGACAAAAGATTAGATGTCCCGAAAGATCTCGATCTGTGCACCCACCGAGTTGAGCCGCTCCGCCAGCTCCTCGTACCCCCTGTTGATCACATACACGTTCCGCAGTACGGAGGTGCCTTCGGCCGCCATCATCGCCAGCAGCACCACCACCGCCGGTCGCAGGGCGGGCGGGCACATCATCTCCGCGGCGCGCCAGCGGGTGGGGCCCTCCACCAGGACGCGGTGCGGGTCGAGGAGCTGGAGCCGGCCACCCAGCCGGTTGAGATCGGTCAGATAGATCGCCCGGTTGTCGTAGACCCAGTCGTGGATCAGCGTCTGGCCCTGCGCCACCGCCGCGATCGCCGCGAAGAACGGCACATTGTCGATATTCAGCCCCGGGAACGGCATCGGGTGGACCTTGTCGATCGGCGCCTCCAGCTTGGAGGGGCGCACGGTCAGATCGACCAGCCGGGTCCGGCCGTTGTCCGCCGAGTACTCGCTGGAGCGGTCGTGGTCGAGGCCCATCTCCTCCAGCACCGCCAGCTCGATCTCCAGAAACTCGATCGGCACCCGGCGGATGGTCAGCTCGGACTCCGTCACCACGGCGGCGGCCAGCAGGCTCATCGCCTCCACCGGGTCCTCGGAGGGGGAGTAGTCGACATCGACGTCGATGGTGGGCACCCCGTGCACGGTGAGCGTCGTGGTGCCCACGCCTTCGACCCGTACGCCCAGCGCCTCCAGGAAGAAGCACAGGTCCTGGACCATGTAGTTGGAGGAGGCGTTGCGGATGACGGTCACCCCGTCGTGGCGGGCCGCCGCGAGCAGCGCGTTCTCCGTCACGGTGTCACCGCGTTCGGTCAGGACGATCGGCCGGTCCGGCACCGTCGACCGCTCGACCCGCGCGTGGTACAGCCCTTCGGTCGCGGTGATGTCGAGACCGAAGCGGCGCAGCGCGATCATATGCGGCTCGATCGTGCGCGTACCGAGGTCGCAGCCGCCCGCGTACGGCAGTTTGAAGGAGTCCGCCCGGTGCAGCAGCGGGCCGAGGAACATGATGATCGACCGTGTCCGGCGGGCCGCGTCCGCGTCGATGGCGCCGAGGTCGAGCCGGGCGGGCGGCACGATCTCCAGGTCCAGGCCGTCATTGATCCAGCGGGTGCGTACGCCGATGGAGTTGAGCACCTCCAGCAGCCGGTAGACCTCCTCGATACGCGCGACCCGGCGCAGCACCGTACGGCCCTTGTTGAGCAGGGTGCCGCAGAGCAGCGCCACACAGGCGTTCTTGCTCGTCTTGACATCGATGGCACCGGAGAGACGGCGCCCGCCGACCACCCGCAGATGCATGGGCCCGGCGTATCCGAGCGACACGATCTCGCTGTCGAGCGCTTCGCCGATACGCGCGATCATCTCAAGACTGATGTTCTGGTTACCGCGTTCAATGCGATTGACCGCGCTCTGGCTGGTACCGAGTGCCTCGGCCAGTTGCGTCTGAGTCCAGCCGCGATGCTGTCGTGCGTCACGGATGAGCTTGCCGATGCGTACGAGGTAGTCGTCTCCCATGCGTTGGAGGCTATCTCAGATATGAGATGGGTCGCGCGCTGGGGGTGGCGGATGGGTGAGGGCCCGCCGGGCGCGTGCGGCACGCTCTTTGACGGTCCGTCCATTCCGCGCACCGCGCCAGCCGGGGTGGCCGTTCGGGTGCCGGTGCGCTGGCGCGGGGGCGGGAGGGTGGTGCCGTCACCCGCGCGTACGGGTGCCGGTGCTCCGCCGCCTGGGGGAGTGCCTCTTTCGCCGCCCCTCCGTCACGGGCGCCCGCCCCCCGCCGGGCGCCAACGCGAGGTGCCCCCGGCCACAGTGGCCGGGGGCCGGGGCGAGTCCGTCGACCGGCCCTCCGGGCTCGCATCCCCCGAGGGGTGTGGCCGGAGCGGCACCCGCTCGGGCCGCCCGGGTGCCGGTGAATGCCCTTCGGTGGTGCACGGCCCGAGCC
>NZ_JBSGUP010000417.1:0-7252 GCF_053607985.1 Streptomyces sp. NPDC055078 | reverse complement strand
CCCGGTGATTCCGGAACCGGGGGCCCGGACGCCGGTGGCGGATGTGACGGTCGCCGACGGCGCGCTGTCGCTCGCCCCGGACCAGGCGTTCCTGACCGCTGCGGACACGTCGTATCCCGTGGTCATCGATCCGCCCGCGGTCAGTGCGACCCTGACCGGGTGGACGACGATCTGGTCGAATCTGCCCGGTACGTCGTTCTGGAAGACCTCGCATGCGCTCGGTGTCGGCTATGACGCCTACGTCGACAACAAGAAGTCCAAGTCGCTGTTCCAGTTCGACACCCGGCGGGTCGCGGGCAAGAAGATCCTGAACGCCACGTTCACCGCGTATGAGATCTGGTCGGCGAACTGCACCAAGAAGGACGTCAACCTCTACCGGACCAACGCCATTTCCAGCAGTACGACCTGGAACAAGCCGCCGACCGGCTGGGCCCATGTCACCACGGTCTCGGCGGCCAAGGGGTTCTCCTCCGACTGTCCCGACGGTGACGTGGAGTTCAACGCGACCGGGGCCGTCGCGCACACGGCGAAGGCCAAGGCCACCACGACGACGCTGGCTCTGACGGCCAGTGACACCGATGCCATCGCGTGGAAGCAGTTCATGTCGCCGGCGGACGACCGCGCCACCGCGAGCCGCAAGCCGCGACTGTCGATCACCTATGTCACCCCGCCCACCACGGCGCCGTCGTCGGTGAAGCTGTCGGACCCGAACGTGGCCTGTTCGGCGAGTACGAACCCGCCGGTGATCCGTGACAGCACCCCCCGGATGACCGCGACCCCCACCAACGCGGACGGCGGCAACAGCGTGCTGCGGCCGAACTTCCAGCTTCTGACCGGCAGTACCAACATGCCGGTGACCCAGCCCACCGCGTGGACGGCCAGCGGAACCGCCGGGTCGGCCCCGACCCCGGTGCTCGCCACCGGCAAGACCTACCGGTTCCACGCCCGGACCGAGTACCGCTACACCTGGGCCGGGGCAACCCACTACCTGTACGGGCCGTGGTCTCCTACGTGCTACTTCACCGTGGACACCAGCGCCCCGCCCCAGCCCACGGTGACCTCCGTTGAGTTCCCGGAGTGCGCGGGCATCGTGTGCGAGGCATCCGAAGAGCACGGCAGTGTCGGGCAGACCGGCAACTTCACGATCAACGCGGGTGCCGCCGACGTCCGGCGCTACGACATCTGGCTCAACGGTGTCCTGGTCGAGACCAAGACATCGACGGTCAACCTGCCTTCCTACGTACGGAAGATCACGCCCACCAAACGGGCCACCAACACGCTGCGCGTGCAGACCGCCGACGCGGCCGGCAACCGGAGTGTGTCCAAGGACTACATGTTCATGGTCGCCAAGCCCTCCGCCCCGGCGGCGCAGTGGAAGCTGGACGGCAACGGAACCAACGCCTCCAGCAGCAGCTACGCCGTGACACCGGGGGGCGGTGCCTTGTGGTCCGGCCCCGCACGCCTGGGCACCGGCCTGAAGCTGAACGGCAGCAGCGCGTACGCGGCCAATCTGAACCCGGTCGTGGACACCACATCGAGCTTCTCCGTCTCGGCCTGGGCCAAACCGGGCAGCCGCAGCCAGAACAGCACGGTTGCGAGCCAGACCGGCTGGAACGTCGGCGGGTTCCAGCTCTACTACTCCAGCAGCTTCGACCGCTGGGCCTTCAACCGCTACAGCCAGGACGGCACCAGCCTGGTGCGGGTCCTGTCGTCCCGGCCCGGCGTGATCGGGGCCTGGACCCATCTGCTGGCCGTCTACGACCGTGACGCGGAACAGATCCGCCTGTACGTGAACGGTCGGCTGGAGGCGAGTGCCGCCTACACGACCCCATGGGCGGCGACCGGGGTGTTCGAGATCGGCCGGATGAAGAGCCCGTCCAGCGGCGCGATGGGCAGCTTCTTCAACGGTGACATCGACCACGTCCAGGCATGGAAGCGCGTGGTGTTCCCGGATGAGATGTGGTCCCAGACCAACATGGAGAACCCGGACACCGGTAGCCCGCAGGCAGCACTGCTGGCGCACTGGACCATGGACAACACCTCCGGGAGCACAGCCCTGGACGAGTCAGGGCGCGGCCACACGCTGCAGCTTGCCTCCGGCGCCGGCTTCGCCGCGGCCGACGACCCAGCCCACGGCAACGTCCTGAACCTGCCGACCGGACAAGCGGGGACGGCGAGCGCCCCGGTGATGCTCGACGAATCGGGCAGCTTCACCGTGGCCGGCTGGGTCAACCTCGATGCCGTGGTACTGGAGAATACCGCCGGTGCTCATTCGCCCACGGTCTTCGCCCATCCCGGGGCCCAGCGCAACGCGTTCCGGCTGTGGTATCGGCAGGAGATCGGTGAGACGGTCGGTGACTGGAACTTCGGCGTCTACAAGACCGACGCCCTGAACGGTCCGGCGGCGACGATCACCTCGGAACAGGTCAACCCGCCCGGGAACTGGATCCATGTCGTCGGCGTGTACGACTCGGCGAACCAGTCCGCCAAGCTCTACCTCGCGGGCGTACGCGAAGGCTCTGAGCACGGTGTCCTCGTCGACACCATCTTCCAGTCGGACCAGCCGCTGACGGTCAGCCAGGCCCGCCGCCATGACACGGGCGCCTGGGGCAACCGCCTTCTCGGCCAGCTCGACGACATGCGCGTCTACGCCGGTGTGCTCTCCGAGGCCGAGATCACTCAGCTCGCGACCGTGGACGAGCCGCCCATCGAGATCGGCTGACCCCTCAGCGGCAGTACGGAACCTCCTTCCCAACCCCCCTGTGCGGCGGTGTACCAGGCCCCAGCGGCTTGGTACACCCCGCCCTTCAGGATGCGGAGAAACCATTTGTCCGGCACCAGACCTGTGTCGTCGTCATGGTCGTGGACGAGAGCGAGCCGCCGCCGCCTGGCGGCCGTCGCCCTCCCCGTGACCATAGCCGTCACCGCCACCTTGCTCGGGGCCGCACCTGCCCCCAGCAAGGAACGGGACCAGACCCCGCTTGCCAAGCCGCAGTACGGCAAGGCAGAGCCCTTCCAGACCAAGCACCCAAATCTCAAGGACCCGGCACGCCAGGCTGCCAACCAAACACGCGATCGGGCGGCGAAGAAGGTCCAGTGGCCCACCGCCACGACCGCGAGCGTCACCGTCCCGGCCAAACCCGGAAGCACGGCGCGGGCTGAGAACCTGCCGGTCTCGCTGGCCCAGCCACCCGCCCCGGCCGCCGGCAAGAACCGGCGGTCCGCCACCACGCCTGCCCCCGCCCCCGCCGCAGCGGAACTGCGCCTGCTGGACCGCGCCACCACGGCCCGGCTCGGTATCGACGGCGTCGTCCTCACCGTCAACCGCGCCGACGGGAAGACCGGCCCCGCGAGCATGTCGCTCAGCCTCGACTACAGCGGCTTCGCCCACGCCTACAGCGGGAACTGGTCCTCCCGCCTGCGCATGGTTCAGATGCCCTCATGCGCCCTGACCACACCGGACAAGCCGGCCTGCCGCACCACCACACCCCTGCCCTCCACGAACGACACCCAGGACCAGAAAGTCACCGCCCAGGTGACCACCCCCGAGACCACAACCAGCAGCGGCGCCCGCACTGTCCTGGCCCTCTCCGCGGGCGCCGCATCCGACCAGGGAACCTACGAGGCCACCTCGCTGTCCCCTTCGGCAACGTGGTCGGGTGGCGGCTCCAACGGCGACTTCACCTGGTCCTATCCCCTGGACGCCGTTCCCGCCCCGGCCGGGCCCGCGCCTTCCCTGTCGATCGGCTACTCGGCACAGAGCGTCGACGGCCGCACGTCCTCCACCAGCGCCCAGCCGTCCTGGGCCGGTGAGGGCTTCGACCTGCCCACCTCCTATATCGAGCGGTCCTACGCCTCCTGCGACGACGACGGCCAGGACAACAAGTTCGACCAGTGCTGGAAGGAGGACAACGCATCCATCGTCCTGAACGGCAAGTCGAGCACCCTGGTCAAGGACGCCTCCGGCACGTGGCGGCTGCAGGGCGACGACGCAGAGCGTGTCGTCCGCGGCACCGGAGCGGCCAACGGCGACGACGGTGACTCAGGCACCGGAGGTGACATCGGGGAGCACTGGACCGTCACCACCACCGACGGCACCCAGTACGTCTTCGGCAAGAACCGCCTGCCGGGATGGAGCAGCGGCAAACCCGAAACCAACTCGGTCTGGACTGTCCCCGTCTTCGGCGACGACACGGGCGAGCCCGGCTACTCCGCCGGAACCGCCTTTGCCACGCGCGCCAAGACCCAGGCATGGCGGTGGAATCTCGACTACGTCGTGGATCCGCACGGCAACGTCATGACCTACTGGTACGACAAGGAACTCAACTCCTACGCCAAGAACGGCACCACCGGCAACGGCACCGAGTACGTCCGCGGCGGCTACCTCAAGCGCATCGACTACGGCCAGCGCACCGACACCGTCTTCTCCACGACGCAGCCCGCCGCAGCCCGAGTGAAGTTCGCCGTCAAGGAGCGCTGTATTCCCGTCTCCGGCGGCGAGACCTGCGGCTCCCTGACCTCGTCCAACCGCAACGCCTGGCCGGATGTACCGTACGACCAGATCTGCCGGAAGGACACCGTCTGCACCGACCAGCCGTCGCCCTCGTTCTTCTCCCGCAAGCGCCTGGCCGACATCACCACCCAGATCTACAAGGGCACCGGAACCGGCGCGGACACCGACTACCGGGACGTCAACACCTGGACCCTGGACCACTCTTTCCCGGACCCCGGCGACGGCTCCAACGCCGGGCTGTGGCTCAAGTCCATCCAGCACACCGGCACATCCGGCACCCCGATCAGCCTGCCCCCGGTCACCTTCACCGGAATCCAGCTCCACAACCGCGTCGACAAGACCGGCGACGACGTCGCCCCCTTCATCAAATGGCGCGTGCGCACCGTGACCTCCGAGACGGGTTCGGTCCTCACAGCGAACTACTCCGACCCCGAATGCGTCGCGGACAGCAACATCCCGGCAGCGGTCGACAGCAATGCCAAACGCTGTTACCCCGTCAAGTGGATCCCGCCGTCCAACCCCACCCCCGGCACCAATCCGCAGCCGCGCACCGACTGGTTCCACAAGTACGCCGTCACCCAGGTCACCGAGTCCGACCCCACCGGCAACGCGCCGCTGAAGCAGACCGACTACACGTACCACGGCGGCGGAGCCTGGGCCTATGACGACCAGTCTCCGATCACCCCGGCCAAGTACCGCACCTGGGGCATCTGGCGCGGCTACCAGAAGGTCACCACCACGACCGGTGAGGCCGCGGGCACCCGCAGCAAGAGCACCAGCCTCTTCTACCGGGGCATGAACGGCGACAAGCAATCCGACGGCACCACCCGCAGCGAAACGGTCACCGACTCCGAGGGCACCGCCGTCACCGACGCCGAACAGTTCGCCGGCCAGGCGCGCGAACAGATCACCTACAACGGAACCACCGGCGCCGAGATCTCGGGAACGATCACCACCCCGTGGTCCCGGACCACCGCGACCGCCACCCACTCCTACGGCACCGTGAAAGCCCACATGGTCCGTACGGGGAAGGAGGTCAAGCGCACCCCGATACCCGGCGGCGGCAAGATCACCTCGACCACCGAGACGACCTACGACACCACTAGCGGTCAGCCACTCACCGTGGAAACCGAAGGCGGCGGACGCAAAGACTGCACCCGCACCGAATACGCCACCAACACGACCGCCTGGATCCTCACCCTTCCCCAGCGGGTCGAGAAGGTATCCGTCGGCTGCACCGCCACACCCAACAGGACCGGCGACCCCCAGACCACGGACGTCATCTCCGACGTCCGCACCTCCTACGACGGCGCGGCGTACGGACAGGCCCCCACCCGCGGCAACGCCACCGCGGTCAAGCGGGTCACCGGCTACACCGCCGCAACCGCCAATCTGCAAACGGTGAGTACCGCCGCCTATGACACCCTGGGCCGCCCGACGGACACATGGGACACCAACGGCACCCGTACCAGGCACGTGGAATACACCCCCGCGGCCGGAGGCCCGCTGACCCAGAGGAAGGAAGTCAACGCCCTCGGCCACACCGTCACCACGGAGATCGTCCCCGACTGGGGAGTGAACAAGGCCAGCGCCGACCCGAACAACGGCCGTACCGAACTGGCCTATGACGCGCTCGGCCGCCTCACCGACGTCTGGCTCGCCGACCGCAACCGCGCCACCGGACAGACACCCAGCAACAAGTTCGAGTACAAGATCCAGCGTGACAAAGCTTCCTGGGTGGCCACCAAGTCACTGAACAACGACGGCAGCACCTACCAGACGTCCTACGCCCTCTACGACGCCCTCCTGCGCCCCCGCCAGACCCAGGCACCGGCAGCAGTCGGCGGCGGGCGCGTCATCACCGAAACCAAGTACGACACCCGCGGCCTCGAAGTGGAGACCGCGGCCGGCTACATCGACACCACCGCCCCCTCCGGCCAGCTCGCCACCCTGCTCACCTCGGCACCTGCCGGGACCCAGAGCATCTACGACGGAGCAGGCAGGCCCACCACGGAAATCACCCTGAAACTGGGCCAGGAGCACTCCCGCACCACCACCGCCTACGAGGGCAACTCGACCACCGTCGAGCCCCCGCAGGGTGCCTCGGCGATCCGGGAATCCGTCGACAGCCGGGGCCGTCTGTCCGAGAAGCGGGAATACGACGGCAACACGGCCACCGGCACGTACACCAAGCTCACCTACGGCTACGACAAGGCCGACCAGCTCATCCAGGTCAAGGACAACGACGGCAACACCTGGACATACGAGCACGACTTCCTCGGCCGCAAGACCGCCAGCAGCGACCCCGACGCCGGCACCAGCAAGACGGAATACGACAGCCTTGACCGGATCAGCGTCACCGAGGACGCCCGCGGCACCCTCCTGAGCCACACCTACGACCTCATCGGCCGCCCCACCGGCAAACTCACCGGCCGCATCCCCGTCGTCAACGGCCAGCAGGTCATCGACGACACCAAGTACCTCGCCCGGTGGTCCTACGACACCGTCGCCAAGGGGCGGCTCACCTCCGCCATCCGCTACGACGGAGGCAAGAACGGCAAGGTCTACGCCACCACCAACGCCTCCTACGACAAGCTCTACCGGGTCCTTCGCGAGCAGTACACCATCAGCACCACCGAAGGAGCCCTCGCCGGCAGCGGCACCTACACCATCACCAACGCCTACAACCTCGACGGCACCCCCCAACGACGCACCATCCCCGCCATGGGCGGACTCGCC
>NZ_JBSGUP010000416.1:0-7253 GCF_053607985.1 Streptomyces sp. NPDC055078 | reverse complement strand
CATCTGGCCCCGGACCGCGCGGTGGGGAAGGTGACGTTCGAGGAGTTCCTCGGCCGCCGTTTCGCCTGAGCGGGCCAGGGCCACGACGCCGCGCGAAGAGCGCGGCGCGCGAGGTGACCGGGGCCCGGTTCTCCTGATCGTCCCGGTCGTCCGAGCCGTCCGAGCCGTCCCGGTCGTCCGCGTTGCCTCCGCCGAGCCCGCACGCGTGCGGCTCACGGGCGGGGTCGGCGGGGTCCGCCCGGGGGCGCTGCTCGCGGTCGCGGCACGGCGGGACTCCGTTGGACGCTCCGGCCGAGGCCGTACGGAAGCGGTGGTCCCGGCGGTCCGGGGCGTCCGGGGCGGTCCGGGGCGAGAAGTCCGAGCAGGGGCGACACGGGCGCCCAGCGGCAGGACGTACGGGACATCGGCCGACCCGGGAGCACGGCCCTACGTGGTGGCCGTACACGGTGTCCGACGCGGTGTCCGTACGCGGCGTTACGGGCCCCGGCCCGGGAGCGCCGCCCCTGAGGGAGCTACGCGCCCGGGGCGAACAGTTCGTTCTGGGCGGTGTCACGGGCCGCGAGCAGAGCGCCCCTGAGGACGGCCGTGCCGCCCAGCTCGCCCGCCCTGACCTGGGTGGGCAGGGGGGTCAGCGCGGCCAGTCCGGCCTCGACCCGGGCTGCCAGCACCTTGCCGCCAGCCAGTCCGACCTCTCCGCCCAGGACCACACAGCCGGGGTCGAGGACGGACGCCACCGCCGCCGCGCCCAGGGAGAGGCGGTGGGCGAGGACATCGAGAAAGTCGTCCCGGCCACCGGCGACCGCCCCGGCGACGACGGCCGCCGCCGGGGCGTGGGACTCGCGCGGCTTGAGCCCGTACTCCTCCGCCAGGGAGCGGATCGCCGCCGATCCGGCGAGGGAGTGGAAGCCGCCGTCGCAGGCGAAGGCGGACGGCAGACCGCCCGTACCGGGCACCGGCAGAAAGCCGATCTCGCCCGCGCCGCCCGACGCTCCCCTGCGGAGCCGCCCGTCGAGGAACAGTGCCGCGCCGACGCCTTGGCCCAGCCACAGGAAGACGAAGGTGTCCCGGTCCCGGGCGGCGCCCGAGCGCTGTTCCGCGACGGCGGCGAGGTTGGTCTCGTTCTCCAGCACGATCCGGGCGGGGAACCGCTCCTGGAGCGCGGCGACCAGCTTCCGGTGCCATGCGGGCAGACCCGTGGCATCGCGAAGGTCACCGGTGGCGGGGTCGACGAGCCCGGGCACCCCGATGCCGACGCTGTGGAGGCGGGTCGCGCCCGCGTCGAGGGCGGTGCGCTCCAGGAGCGCCACCGCCTGTTCGACGGCGGGTTCCGTCCCGAGTTCGCCGCTGATGGGCTGCGACGCCTCGGCGAGGGTGGCACCGAGGAGATCGGCGACGACGAGGGAGACGCCCTGGGTACGGATGTCGAGGGCCGCGAGATGCGCGCGGTCGGCGACGATCCCGTACACCCGGGCGTTGGGGCCCCGGCGCTGGGCGCCCGTTTCGCCGACGACCTGAATCAGCCCGGACTCCTGGAGCCTTTCCACCAGATCGGCGACAGTGGGACGGGAGAGTCCGGTCATGGTCTTCAGCTGTCCGGCCGTCAACGGGCCCTCGCGCTGGAGCAGTTGAAGCGCGAGCCGGTCGTTGATGGCCCGGGCGGTGCTCGGGGATGCGGGCATGCCGGAATCCTTTCAGATCCATCCTCCTGCAATTTCCACAATCATCAGGGAGGGTTCCTGATAGTTTACGGGAACCAATAACAGGGAGGGACGCCTGTATGGCGTATAAACCTGCCTTCGGGCAGCAGCGATGGAAACGGGCACGGTTCGCCGTGGCCACGGTCTTCTGTGTGCACGGAGCCGTCACCGGCAGTTTCGCCACACGTATCCCCTGGATCCAGGATCACGCCGGCGTCAGCGCCGGACAGCTCGGGCTCGCGCTCGCCTTCCCCGCGCTCGGCGCGTCGGTGACGATGCCGCTGGCCGGAGCCGTCAGCCACCGTTTCGGCGCCCGCAACGCCCTGCGCGGGCTGCTCACCCTGTGGACCCTCTCGCTGATCCTCCCCGCGCTCGCCCTCAATCTGGGGACCCTCTGTGCGGCGCTGTTCGCGTACGGGGCCGCGGCGGGCATGTCCGATGTCGCGATGAACGCCCTCGGGGTGGAGACGGAGAACCGGCTCGGCCGCTCGATCATGTCGAGCCTGCACGGTATGTGGAGCGTGGGGGCGCTGGTCGGCTCGGCGGGCGGCACCCTGGCCGCCCAGTTGGGCAGCGACGCCCGGCTGCACCACACGATCGCGGCCCTGACCCTCACCCTCCTCGGGCTGGTGGCCTGTCAGGGCGTACCGGATCTGCGCAGCGCGCCGGATGAGCAAGCACCGCCTCGGTTCGCGCTGCCGCCCAAGTCCGCGCTGGTGATCGGTGCCGTCGGGTTCTGCGCGGTGTTCGCGGAGGGGGCCAGCCTGGACTGGTCGGCGGTCTATCTGCGCGATGAGCTGGACACCTCGGCGGGGCTCGCCGCGGCTTCCACGACGGCGTTCGCGCTGACGATGGCGGTGGCCCGGCTCCTGGGCGACCGGGTCGTGGACCGGTTCGGCCCCGTGCGCACTGTACGGACGGGTGGTGTGCTGGCGACCGCCGGCGGAGTGCTGGTGGTCCTGGCACCGCATCCGGCGATCGCCATGACCGGTTTCGCGTTCATCGGGCTGGGCGTCGCCGTCGTCGTACCGCTGGCCTTCGCGGCGGCGGCGCGCAGCGGTCCGAACCCCAGCCAGGCCATCGCCGGTGTCGCCACCATCACCTATACGTCGGGGCTCATCGCGCCATCGGCCATCGGCGCGGTCGCCGACGCGACGAGTCTCGTCGTCTCCTTCGGCCTGGTCACGATGCTGGCGGTGGGGCTCGTCCTGGGCGCGGGGGTTCTGCGCTCGGCCAGGCGGTCGGGAGAGCCGCAGAAGGCCGGGACGGACACGGTCCCCGAGCCCCTGCCCTGAGCGGCGTCGCCCTCGGGTGTGTTGCGAAAGTCCCGCCCGGCCTGCGGGCGGACGGCGCTACTTTCGCAACACGCCCTCGAACGCCCCGGACCGCTCATGAAACCGAGCGGTTTCGGGGCGTCGCGCGGGCCGGAGCGCCGGGACCGGAGCGGCCGGGGCCGGGCTCCGATGGCGAAACCCCCTGCGGAAGGCGGAATTCACGGAGGGGACGTCTGGCCGGAACTCACACTACGATTGCGCCGGTCATCGAGGACCCCGAGGGCCCCCACACCATGCGAACCCCCGTACCGCCGGACCCCTGGGACCTTCCAGACCCCTGAGAACGTGAGGAGCGGCCCGTGAACCTCGGCGTGCGCTGGACCCTGCACGGCGACGGGCGGACCCCCGCTCCCGGCGCCGTCGTACGCCCCGACGAGCGCCTCTCCTGGCCCCGTACCGCAGGTCTGGGCGCCCAGCATGTGGTCGCGATGTTCGGTGCGTCCTTCGTCGCACCGGTGCTGATGGGTCTCGACCCCAATCTCGCGATCATGATGTCGGGCGTCGCGACGGTGATCTTCCTGCTGGCCACCCGCGGCCGGGTCCCCAGCTATCTGGGCTGCTCGCTCTCCTTCGTCGGCGTGGCGGCCACGATCCGGGCGAGCGGCGGCGACAGCGCCACCGTCACGGGCGCGGTCCTCGTCGTCGGCGCCGCGCTCTTCCTGGCGGGTCTGGCCGTGCGGCGCTTCGGCGCGCGGGTCATCCATGCGGCGATGCCGCCGATCGTGACCGGTGCGGTGGTGATGCTCATCGGTTTCAATCTCGCTCCCGTCACCGCCAGCACCTACTGGCCGCAGGATCAGTGGACCGCCCTGCTGGTGATGCTGTTCACCGGCCTCGCCGTGGTCTGCCTGCGCGGCTTCCTCTCCCGCATCGCGATCTTCCTCGGACTGGTCTTCGGCTATCTGCTCTCCTGGGTGCTCGACCGGGCCTTCGGGAAGATCCACTCCCCGGTGGGCGGCGGCGAGGCCGTCGACCACTGGCGGCTCGATCTCTCGGGGGTGGGCCGGGCGGACTGGATAGGGCTGCCGTCCTTCCACGCCCCGAGCTTCGAGTGGTCGGCGATCCTCGTCGCGCTCCCCGTCGTCATCGCGCTGATCGCCGAGAACGCCGGACATGTCAAGGCCGTCGGCGAGATGATCCGCGAACCGCTCGACGACAAGCTCGGCACGGCGATCGCGGCGGACGGCGCGGCTTCGATGCTGTCCACCGCCGTGGGCGGGCCGCCGAACACGACGTACTCCGAGAACATCGGCGTCATGGCCGCCACCCGCGTCTACTCCACCGCCGCCTACTGGGCCGCCGCCGGGTTCGCCCTGCTCTTCGGCCTCTGCCCGAAGTTCGGCGCGGTGGTGGCCGCGATCCCCGGCGGGGTGCTGGGCGGGATCACCGTGATTCTGTACGGCATGATCGGCCTGCTCGGCGCCCAGATCTGGATCAACGCCAAGGTCGATCTGCGCAATCCGCTCAATCTCGTACCGGCGGCGGCGGGCATCATCATCGGGGTCGGCGGAGTCAGCCTGAAGATCACCGACAGCTTTGAACTCGGCGGGATCGCGCTCGGCACCATCGTGGTCATCACCGGCTACCACGTCCTGCGGGCCTTCGCCCCGGCCCATCTGAAGAGCCAGGAACCCCTGCTGGACGCGGGCACCTCGGCCTACGACTCCGATCGTGACACCGACCCGGGAGCCGGTCCGGGCCGCTAGGTCCGAGGGTGCCGGGTCGGGCCGCGAAGGGCTGTCCCGGAGGAGCCGGTTCCGGCCGTTTGTACCCCGGGCCGCGCGGGAGGTATCGGGCACGGCCCGGCCCGGCGTCCCCCGTTCCGGGGAAGTCCGGGCCGCCCGCCACCTCATCGGCCCGTCGGCTGGGACGCTGCCTCCATGGCGCACAGGGAACAGCTCGCGGCAGGGACCGACCCGGGGCTCCGGCCGTCCCCGGCCGGCTTCGGTGTGGCGGGGGTGGCGGACCGGATGCGGGCGCACCGCTCCCGCTGGCCGGCGAAGGACGGGGTCGCCGTCTTCAACCGGGTCTATCTGGCGGTGACGGAGGAGATCGGCCGCCGGATCGAGGCGGGTGAGTTCCCCGACCGGGGAGCCGCCGTCACTCTCGACGTCCTCTTCGCCCACCGCTATCTGACGGCCGTGGACGCGGTGGACAGGGGCGGCCGGCCGCCCGCCTGCTGGCGTCCGCTGTTCCAGTACAGGCGCCATCCCGGCGTACGCGGAGTCCAGTTCGCACTGGCCGGGATCAACGCGCACATCGGGCACGATCTGGCGCTCGCGGTCGTGGACACCTGCCGGGCGCTGGAGTGCGAACCGGCCGATCTGGAGGACGAGTTCGACCGGGTGGGCGAGATCCTCACGCTCATGGAAGAGCGCATCAGGGAGGATCTGATGCCGGGGCCGGATCTGCTGGAGATCGCCGATCCGCTCACCCATCTGGCGGGGGCCTGGAGCCTGGACCGCGCCCGTGACGGCGCGTGGTCGGCGGCCCGGCTGCTGTGGGGCGTGCGGGGGATGCCGGGCCTGGCCGAGGAGTTCACGGAACGGCTGGACACGGGGGTCGGCCTCGTCGGGCGCTGTCTGCTCACACCGTGGTCATGACTCCGGGTGCGGGACCCGCCGGGGACGCGCGCCGCCTCCTTAAGCATTCGCTCCCGCGTCGACCGTGAAGGCCGCCCCCGAAATACCGCGCCCGCCGGGGCCTGCGAGATGGGCGACCGTGGCGGCCACATCGTCGGGGTCGAGGAAGCGGTTCAGTGCTGTGAGCCCACGCTGATAATCCGCGTCCGCGCTGTCCGCCGGGTTCATATCGGTGTCCGTGGACCCCGGATGCACCACATTCGCGGTAATGCCTCGCGGTCCCAGCTCACGGGCGAGCCCCAGGGTCAGTCCGGTCAGCGCGGCCTTGCTCATCGCGTACAGCACGATGCCCGCGAACGGCACGCGCTCGGCGAGGTTGCTGCCGATGGTGATGATCCGGCCGCCGTCCGGCAGATGCGGGGACGCGGCCTGGGCCGCGAGGAAGGACGCGCGGGCGTGGATGGCGAGGGCACGGTCCAACTCCTCCAGGGTGACCTCCTCAAAGGGGCCGTACGGGTAGATCCCCGCGTTGTTGACGAGGATGTCCAGCCGGCCGAGCCCGGCGACGGCTCTGTCCACGGCCCCGGTGACCGCCGGGGCACGCGCGGCGTCCGCCTCGATCATCAGCGCCCGGCTGCCGAGCGCCTCGACCTCGGCGACCACGGCCTTCGCCTTCTGTTCACTGGCGGGGCTGACATAGGTGAACGCCACATCCGCGCCTTCCCGGGCCAGCCGCCGCACGATCGCGGCCCCGATCCCCCTGCTGCCGCCCGTCACCAGAGCGGCCTTCCCCTGCAGCGCGTTCATGTCCGCCCCCATATCTGTGCCGATCGATATAGATATGCTGCACGGAGCACCCCGCCCCCGTCAAGGATATATTGAACGATCGGCACAGAAATCGAGGAGACCACCATGCCGCGACCCCGCGGACGCCCCCGGAGCTTCGACCGGACCGCCGCCCTGGCCCGTGCCATGGAGACGTTCTGGGAGTACGGCTACGAGGCGACCTCCATGACCGACCTCACTGCCGCCATGAACATCAGCTCGCCGAGCCTGTACGCCGCCTTCGGGTCGAAGGAGCGGCTGTTCCGTGAGGCAGTGACCCTCTTCGACGCCACGGAGGGGCTGCCGATCGCCCGCGCGCTCACCGACGAGCCGACGGCGTACGCCGCCTTCGCGTCCGTCATGAGGTCGAGCGCCGTCGCCTACACGGGCGGGGACAAGCCCAGCGGCTGCATGATCGTGCTCGCGGCGATGAACACATCGGAGGCCAGCGCCCCGGCCCGCGACTTCCTGGCCGAGTGGCGCAGGACCGGGATCGCGGATCTGACGGCCCGCCTCGACCAGGGGGTACGGGACGGTGAGCTGCCGCCCGGCACGGACACCGCCGGTGTCGCCGCCTTCTACACCGCCGTCCTCCAGGGCATGGCGGTCCAGGCCCGGGACGGCGCGAGCCGCGAGGAGCTGACCCGCATCGCGGACCGGGCACTCGCGGCCTGGGACACCGTCACGGCACCGGAGCCCCAGCCGTCGGAGCCCTAGCCAGCCAGGACCTGTCTGCCGTGACGGCCGGCCGGAGTTCGTCATCGGCGACGCGAACACGAACGCGAACGCCGGACCGGCCGGGGATCTCCCCGGCC
>NZ_JBSGUP010000415.1:0-7271 GCF_053607985.1 Streptomyces sp. NPDC055078 | reverse complement strand
CCTCCCGGGGGAGGAGCCCCTTCATGTTTCACGTGAAACATCGGCGCTGCTACTCGCTGATGAAGGTCTCCAGATCGCGGACAATCGCGGCCTTGGGCTTGGCGCCGACGATCGTCTTGGCGACCTCGCCGTTCTGGTAGACATTCAGCGTCGGGATGGACATCACGCCGTACTTGGCCGCCGTCGCGGGGTTCTCGTCGATGTTGAGCTTGACGACCTGGATCTTGTCACCGTGCTCGGCGGCGATGGCCTCAAGCGACGGCGCGATCTGGCGGCAGGGACCGCACCAGGCGGCCCAGAAGTCCACCAGTACAGGCTTGTCACTCTTGAGGACATCCTCTTCGAAAGAGGCGTCGGTAACGTTCTTCAGCGCGCCGGCCACGGCGGCCTCCTTACTTCTTGGCAGGGTCGGGGAGGGTGGTGCGGGGTCAGACCGCGGGGGTCTTCTCCGGCTCGGCGAACTGCTCGATGTCGGCGAGCGCCGCGAGGTAGCGCTCGGAGTCAAGGGCGGCGGAGCAGCCGGTGCCGGCGGCGGTGATGGCTTGGCGGTAGGTGTGGTCGACCACATCGCCCGCGGCGAAGACACCAGTGAGGTTGGTACGCGTCGAGGGAGCGGTCACCTTCAGATAGCCCTCGTCGTCCAGGTCGAGCTGTCCCTTGAAGAGCTCTGTGCGCGGGTCGTGGCCCACGGCGATGAACAGGCCGGTCACGGCCAGTTCGGAGGTCCCGCCCGTCTTGGTGTTGCGCAGGGTCAGACCCGAGAGCTTCTGGTCCCCGTGGATCTCGGCGACCTCGCTGTCCCAGGCAAAGGAGATCTTCGGGTCGGCGAAGGCACGGTCCTGCATGGCCTTCGATGCGCGCAGCGTGTCCCGGCGGTGGACGATGGTGACCGACTTGGCGAACCGGGACAGGAAGGTCGCCTCCTCCATCGCGGTGTCGCCGCCGCCGATGACGGCGATGTCCTGGTCCTTGAAGAAGAACCCGTCGCAGGTCGCGCACCAGGAAACGCCGCGTCCGGAGAGAGCGTCCTCGTTGGGCAGACCGAGCTTGCGGTGCTGCGAGCCGGTGGTGACGATGACCGACTTCGCCCGGTGGACGGTCCCCGCCGTGTCGGTGACCGTCTTGATGTCACCGGTGAGATCGACGGAGACGATATCGTCGGGAACCAGCTCGGCGCCGAATCGTTCGGCCTGAGCGCGCATATTGTCCATCAGGTCCGGACCCATGATGCCGTCGCGGAACCCGGGAAAGTTCTCCACATCGGTGGTGTTCATCAGCGCGCCACCAGCGGTTACGGCACCCTCGAACACCAGCGGCTTCAACGCCGCGCGCGCTGTGTAGAGCGCCGCCGTGTAGCCTGCCGGCCCGGAGCCGATGATGATCACGTTACGAACGTCGCTCACGGGTTTCTTCCTCGTCTCTGAAGCCTGCGCTGCTGCCGACTGGGCCGGGGTCACTGTCCCTCATCCCACCCAACGGATCCTAAGGGGCGTGCATTCCCGGGACGGCCCGGCATTGCGGTGGAACGCTTCAGGGGCGCGCGTAGGACTTCGTCAGCAGGAGCTTCCCGGCGGGCGGGGTGTCGGCGGCACTCACACAGGCTCCGTCGATCACATACGCCTGGACCCGTTCGCTGTTCGCGGGGTCCGGGAACACCACGAGGTACGCGTCGGAGCCCCGGTACGGACTGATCTCAAAGGCGATCGGGGAGTCCGGCCGGCCCGTGCCCTGCTGAATGCAGGGGGGCACCGAGGAAGCGATCCCCGCCCGCGGAGACGGGGAGGCTTCCTTCGCCCCGAGGGGCTTCTCCTTGTCGGCCTTCGGCTGCCGGTCGGCGGGGCCACCGGTCAGCAGGTGGTGAACCCTGTCCTCAAGATCGGAGTCCGCGAGGTCGCGGGTGCCTGCCGAGGAGCTGACGGATGCGTCCTGGGAGGTGCTGCTGCTCTTGTCGGCGTCGTCGAACTGCATCGTCTGGAGAAGCAGAACACTCACCCCGGCGGCGGCGACACCGAAGACGATGCCCACCACGGCCCTGCGGCGACGGCGTCGCGCCGGGCGGCCCCGGCCGGGACCGGTCATCCCTCGCGCGTGTCCCGTCGGACGCTCGGTGACCTTGGGCTCCTGTCGCTGGGCCGGAGGCGGTGTTTCACGTGAAACACGCGGACCGCCGGCGGGGGCGGTGGAGTCCAGAAGGGCTTCCGCCGCCAGTGCGGCATCGATGCGCTCGGCGATATCGCTCGGCATCCGGGTCTCTCCCGGCAGGGTGCCGAGCATCCCGCGGATCTCTACGAGGGACGCCTGGACATCGGTGCACAGGGCACAGCTCTCCAGATGCTGCCGCAGACCGGCACTCTGGGCCGGAGAGAGCAGTCCTTCCGTGAGATCGGAGATCTCCGAGACATCCGGATGCTGGGTCATGTCGGCCGTGGATGTCATGTGCGCCCACCTCCGCCCTTCGCCGCGGCAGGGCCATGTGGCCCCGCGTCCCTTTGTCCCGGTGCCGGTGGGACGGAATCCCCCGGCGTTCGGTTCCTTCCCAGGCTCAGTTCGCCGCTATCCCGGGCATCACCGCGCAGATGGGTGAGCATGGGCAGCAAACGTGCCCGTCCCCGGGCGCAGCGGCTCTTGACGGTGCCGGTGGGCACATCGAGGACTCGGGCGGCCTCCGCGACCGGATATCCCTGCATATCCACCAGCACCAGCGCGGCACGTTGATCAGCGGGGAGCTTGGCCAGTGCGGCGAGGAGTTCGCGGTGCAGATCCCGCCGCTCGGCGGGGGCCTCGGCTGACTCATGGGGCTCAAGGAGCTGTTCCAGCCGCTCCGTGTCGTCGACGGGCGAGGTCTTGCGCGAGGCGGCCTTGCGGGCCCGGTCGAGACAGGCGTTCACGGTGATCCGGTGCAGCCAGGTGGTGACGGCGGACTGGCCGCGGAACGTATGGGCCGCCCGGAAGGCGGACACCAGAGCGTCCTGGACCGCGTCCGCGGCCTCCTCACGATCGCCCAGGGTGCGCAGGGCCACGGCCCAGAGCCTGTCGCGGTGGCGCCGTACCAGCTCACCGAAGGCATCCGGGTCCCCCGCGACATGGCGCTCCAGCAGATCCTGGTCGGTGGTGCCACGGAGTAGCGCGTCGTCCAACGGTCAGCCCCTCCCCTGGTCCCGTCAGCTGGTGATCTTGATCTCCGAGACCTTGCCCCGGAAGTCGCCCTCGCCACTCGGCGGAAGATCGGTCAGCCAGACCAGAACGTACCGCGATTGCAGGGGCTTGCCGGGCTTGAGGGACACATTCCTTCCGGATCCATCGGCGACCTTGGTGAATCCGTCGAATCCCGTCGGCTCCGATGTGCCGGTCTCGGGCGCGGCCCTCAGTTCGACCGAGGTGTCGCCACCCAGGAAGGAGACCTCGACAGTGCCGATCCGCTGGACCTTGCCGAGGTCCAGAATGATGCCGGCGCCCTTCTTCAGCGAGCCGAAGTTCGAGGTGCCCCGGTATCCGTCGGTGTTCCAGTACGTGTCCGGATCGCCGTCGTAGCTGTTGCTGATTCCGGCGGGCTTCTCCGAACCGTCCCCGAACGGGTCGAAGTCACGGGCGCCGACGATGGGGACCGGCTTGCCGGAGTCGGGGTCCGGCGCCGAGCCGGTGCCGTCGTTCTTCTCGCCGTCGTTCGTCTGCGAGGTACCGGGATCGTCCCGTTCCTGGTCACGGCCGATCAGCTTGTCGGCGATCTGCCAGCTGCCGAGTCCCAGTGCGGCGATCAGCAGGGCGGCGACCCCCCACTTGAGGACCCTCCCGGTGCGGCTTTCGAGCGGTGCCGGAAGAACGGGCACCGGGTGGGTGACGGATGGGCCCGGGCGGGCGGCGGGGCGGCCGTAGGTGCCCTGCTGGTACGTGGTGCGCTGATACTCGGGCGGCGAGGTGAACACGGGCTCCGGCGGGCGGATACGCGGCATGGCCGCGACAGCCTTCGCCAACTCGTCCGGAGTGGTGCAGGGCGGTTCCTGGCGGGAAGCGGTGGCACCGTCGTTCACCAGGGCGCGCATGGCGAGCTCCGAGAGGCCCCGGTGGACCCCCGCTCTGACCTGGTCGGGGGGAAGGAGCCCGATGCCCTTGGGCAGCCCGGACAGGCCGTACGCATCGCTCGCGTAGGGCCAGCGGTGGGTCAGGGCGGCGTACAGCAGGGCCCCGAGCGCCTCGGTGTCGGTGCGCTGCGGGCGATCGGCGGTGATTCCGCGCAGTGCGGCGTTCACGGCGAGCCCGCGGATACGGTACTGGCCGGTGGAGGTCCGCAGGACGGCACCGGGCGTGAGTCTCAGATGCGACAGACCCTCGCGGTGCGCGGCCGTCATGGCCTGGGAGAGCTGGTCGACGAGCTGGTACGCCTCGTGCGACTCCATCGGGCCCATGGCCAGCAGAGCGGTCAGCTCGGTCGCGTCCGGCAGCCACTCATGGACGACATAGACCAGGTCGTTCTCCTCGACGGCGTCCAGCACCTGAACGAAGCGGGGGTCACCGAGGAGCGCCGATGAGCGGGCGGCGGCGAGCACCGAGCGGGCCCGCGGATGGTCGGCAGGGAGCAGATGCACACCGACGGCGCGGCGCAACTTCTCGTCCACCGCACGCCAGCTGCTGAAACCGTCCAGACGGGTGACGCACTCCTCAAGGCGGTAGCGTCTCGCGAGCTTGTGGCCACTGTGCAGCTCGGGCGTGGCGATGGTCGGTTCGTCGCCCTGCCGATCGTCGGCCGGGTCCGGGGCGGACTTCTCCGCCGTGTCCTGAGTCTGGGCCGCCCCGTCGGTCGTGGCCTCGTCCGCCTGCGCGGTCAGCGGTTCGTCTCCGCTGTTGTCGGCCACGTCGACGGCAGCCGTGCTACGTTCCGCCACCGTCGTTCCTGCCTCCCCATCCGTTGCGCATTAACCAACAGCCATGCCAATTGTGCCCACAGTCCGCCCCTATGCACGACACACAGCGGCTGACGATGGTTGTGCGGGACACTCGCCTCTCGGATCCCGCCCTCTCCACGGGTCTGGCGCGGACCGTGGAGAGGGCCGGAAGTCCTGGACATCCGGACCACAGGGACCCGCACCGGCCCGCAGGAGGCCGGCTAGCGGCCGAGACGCCCCCGCACCATGCCGACGATGGAATTCAGCTCCTCGATCCGCATCCGCTTCGCAGCGACGAAGAAGACACCCAGCAGGACGATCCCGCCGCCGACGAGCGCCGCGAGCGAACCGAGGGCACCGTTGCCGAGCGCCTTGAGGACGAGGAAGGCGACCCCGCCGCCGAGGGCGGCCGCGGGCAGGGAGGCCATGCACAGGCGGGCGTACGTGCGCATGACATGGGGGCCGTCCAGATCGCCGCCCAGACGGCGGTTCAGCCTGCGCCATGCCACGCCCACCCCGACCATGTAGGCGAAGCCGTACGACGCGGCCATACCGACGACCGCCCAGCGGGCGGGCAGCACGACAAAGCTGATCCCGGAGGCGGCGGCGTTGACGAGGGCGACGATGACGGTGTTGTAGAAGGGGGTGCGGGTGTCCTCATAGGCGTAGAAGCCGCGGAGGACGACGTACTGCACCGAGTACGGGATGAGACCGAGGCCGAAGGCCATCAGGACGAAGCCGATGCTGCGGGCACCGTCGGCGCCCGATCCGGCGTACAGCAGGGACGCCATCGGCACACCGAGGGCGAAGAACGCGAAGGCGCAGGGCACGATCGCGACGGCCGAGGTGCGCAGCCCGTAGGAGATGTCATCGCGCACCGCGGCGGTGTCGCCGTCATGGGCCGAGCGGGAGATTCTCGGGAGAACGGCCGTCATCACGGAGACGGTGATGATGGCCTGGGGCAGCTGCCACAGCAGCAGCGCGTAGTTGTACGCCGTGATGCCGGCGCCCGTGAATCCGTGCTTCTCGGCAGCCGCGCCGGCCGCCGTGGCGAGCTGGGTGACGACGATCATGCCGAGCTGGTTGGCCAGGACGAAGAAGAAGGTCCACTTGGCCAGGCCGGCGGCCTTCCCCAGGCCGTGGCCCTTCCAGTCGAAGCGGAGCCTCATCCGGAAGCCGGTCTCCCGCAGATACGGGAGCATCGCCAGGGCCTGGACCGTGAGCCCGAGCAGGGTGCCGAGCCCCAGCAGCCGTACGCCCTCAGGGGTGATCGTGGTGGCGTTGACACCGGAGCCGGTGAAGCTGCCGAACGCCCAGATGAAGGCGGAGAACGTCGCGATGATCACGATGTTGTTGAGGACCGGGGTCCACATCATCGCGCCGAAGCGGCCACGGGCGTTGAGGATCTGCCCCAGCACCACATGCACGCCCATGAAGAACATGGTGGGCAGGCAGTAGCGGGCGAAGGCGACGGCGACCTCCATCTGCTCCGGGTTCGACGCGATGGTCGGCGACATCATGCGGATGAGCAGTGGCGCCGCCAGCACACAGACCGTCGTCATCCCGGCCAGCAGTACCACGACGAGAGTCAGCAGCCGGTTGCCGTACGCCTCGCCGCCGTCGTCGTCGTTCTTCATGGCCCGCACGAGCTGGGGGATGAAGACCGCGTTCAGCGCGCCGCCACCGACCAGTACGTAGATCATCGTCGGCAGGACATTGGCGATCTGGTAGGTGTCGCTGAGGACACCGACGCCGATCGCCGCGGCCATCACCAGATTGCGCAGGAAGCCGGTGAGACGCGACACGAGTGTGCCCGCCGCCATCACCGCGCTGGACTTCAGCAGCCCGGCCGCCCGGCCGCCCGAGCTTTTCGGGGGCGGGGCCGCTACCGGCTCGGGGGCCGCGGTGGGCGCCGGGATGGACTGACCGGAGCTCTGCTGGTCCCGGAAGAGATGTGCGAAGGCGTCAGGCTCCGGCTCCCGGTCGCCCGCCCGGGTGACCAGGTCGTCGACACCGGTGTACTGGGTGGTTCTCGCGTCGTCGCCGTACGGCAGATGACGGGAGGGACCGGAGGGCTCGGGGGGCGGGGTCTGGGCCCAGACCCGGGGATCGGGGGCGTACTGCTGGGCGGGCGGCTGCTGATAGAGCGCCTGCGGCTCCTGATAGGTGCCCGGGGGCGGCGGCGGATGGGAGGCGCGGTCGTAGAGCGCCTCGGTCACCGGGTCCTGGGCGGACAGATCATGGGTCCGATAGGGGTCCTGGGCGTAGGCGTCCTGCAGATACGGGTCCTGGGCATACGGGGTGTACGCGGCGGAGTCCTGCGGGTACGGCTCCCGGGCATCCTGCGCGTACGGCTCCCGGGCATCCTGCGCGTACGGCTCCTGGGCATAC
>NZ_JBSGUP010000414.1:0-7273 GCF_053607985.1 Streptomyces sp. NPDC055078 | reverse complement strand
GGTCGACGTAGAGCAGGGCCGTCACCAGCGGGGGAAACGTGGTGATGACCAACTGGCCGATCAGCTGGGACAGGATGCTCACGATCAGCAGCCCGCCGAGCGACAGCAGCACCTGCGCGTCGGTCGAGTCCGGCCCGAGGCCGGAGTTCAGCGCACCGGGAAGCATCCCCGCCGCCTGGACCGGGAGCTGTACGACGTAGGCCGCGAACGCCGCCATGCACCCGGCCAGCAGCGTGATCCCGAAGATCCGCCACCAGTCGCCGCGCACCAGCTGCCAGGAGCGGCTCATCGCGTCGACCGGGCCCCGGTTCTCGAAGACCACGGCGGCGGGGGCGAAGGCGAACCGTACCCAGAGCCATATGCCGAGCGGGGCCGTGACGATCGCGCCCAGCAGGGTCCCCGGAATGAGCGCGACCACTTTGCCGTCGTCGGTGAGCAGTTCGACCAGGAGCGCGGTGAAGCCGGTCAGGAACAGACCGACCGGGATCAGCCAGATCAGCGCGGTCAGAACGATCGTGCCGGTCATCGCCGGGAGCCGCGCCCACGCCAGCCGCCGGACCATGCGGTAGGTGACCGGTCTGCCCAGCACCGCCTCCCGCAGGATCGCCGGGCAGGCGGCGTGCAGCATGGCGCTCGCGCCCAGCAGGGCCAGGGCCGCGACGGCCCACACCACGACGAGGGCGACGATCAGGGGCCGGACCTCGTCCCAGCCGGAGTCCGGGGTGTCGGCGGCGTACGACCGCTCGATGTCGTCCGACATCAGCGCGTAGGTGACCCCCATCGCCGCGACGATGACGACGCCCGCAGCCGCGTACACCGTGACCGCGATGCCCAGCAGCGGCTTCCAGCAGCGGCCGATCGTGGCGAACGCCCCACCGAGGACATCGCCGAGACCCAGCGGGCGCAGGGGTATGACCCCTGGTTTCGGCGCGCTCGGCGGCGGCCAGCCGCGGTGCCCCGGAGGGGGGTTTCCAGATGCCACTGAGGTCTCCCGTATGTCCCTGTTCTGCCTGGCCGGACGGGGGAGAGAGTAGCCGTCCGGCGGTACGGGGTTGTCATGCCCCCGCACGACCTCGTACTCGGCCAGGGTTGTGTACGGTCGTACGCAACGATGTGTACACTCGTACGCATGGGATACGGACTGCTGGCCGCGGCGATCGTGGCGGAGGTGGCCGGGACGACGGCCATGAAGTACAGCGACGGTTTCACCCGGCTGTGGCCCTCACTTCTCACCGCCGTCGGCTATATCGTCGCCTTCTCACTGCTGGCGCAGACGCTCAAGACCCTCTCCGTGGGGACCGCGTACGCGATATGGGCCGGTGTCGGCACCGCGGCGGTCGCCGCGATCGGCATGCTCTTCCTCGGGGAGACGGCCAGCCTCGCCAAGTTCGCCGGGATCGCCCTGGTGATCGCCGGAGTGGTCGTCCTCAATATCGGAGGGGCCCACTGATGGCCCGCCGGTACGACCCGGGGCGCCGTCAGCGCATCATCGACGCGGCGATCCGGGTCGTCGGACGCGACGGAATCGCGGGGCTGAGCCATCGCACCGTGGCCGCCGAGGCCGATGTGCCGCTCGGCTCGACGACGTATCACTTCGCGTCCCTCGACGAACTGCTGACCGCCGCCCTGCGGCAGACCAACGAGAACTTCTCATCGGCCGTCCGGTACAGTCCCGGGCTCGCCGACCCGGACACCGACATCGCCGGGGAGCTGGCACGGGTCATCGGGGTGTGGCTGTCCGGCGAGCGCACGGCGGTGGAGCTGGAGTACGAGCTGTATCTGGCGGCCCTGCGCCGCCCCGTGCTGCGGCCGGTCGCCGCCGAGTGGACCGAGAAGGTCGTGGCGGCGCTGTCGCAGCGCACCGACCCGGTCACCGCGCGGGCGCTCGTGGCGCTGATGGACGGGATCTGTCTGCAGGTGCTGCTGACGGGTGAGGCATACGACGAGGGGTACGCCCGGGAGATGCTGGCGCGGGTGCTGGGGTGAGCGACCGGGGTGCCGGGGTGAGGGAAGGGCCCCGCCGGATCGGTTCGCCCGGGGCGCGCGGGGGGCGTTAGGTTCTCCCCATGACCGATATCTCTCGTACCTCCGGCGCCGTCGCGGCCGGGCTCGCCACCCTGGCCGCCGACGGAACCGTTCTCGACACCTGGTTCCCCGCCCCCGAAACGGTCGCCGAGCCCGGCCCCGCCGGGACCGAGCGGCTCTCCGCCGAGCGCGCCGCCGGACTCCTCGGCGAAGGCGCCGCCCGGGCCATCGGTCCGGACGCCCGCCGAGGGGTCGAGGTCGTCGCCGTCCGCACGGTCATCTCCTCGCTGGACGAGAAGCCGCTCGATGCGCACGACGCCTATCTGCGCCTCCATCTGCTCTCCCTCCGCCTCGTCAAGCCGCACGGCCAGAGCCTCGACGGCGTCTTCGGCCTGCTCGCCAACGTCGCCTGGACCTCCCTCGGTCCCGTCGCCGTCGACGACATCGAGAAGGTCCGCCTCAACGCGCGTGCCGAGGGGCTGCACCTCCAGGTGACCAGCATCGACAAGTTCCCGAGGATGACGGACTACGTCGTCCCCAAGGGCGTCCGCATCGCCGACGCCGACCGCGTCCGCCTCGGCGCGCACCTCGCCGAGGGCACCACCGTGATGCACGAGGGCTTCGTCAACTTCAACGCCGGGACGCTCGGGACCTCCATGGTCGAGGGCCGTATCTCCGCGGGTGTCGTCGTCGGCGACGGCTCCGATATCGGCGGCGGCGCGTCCACCATGGGGACGCTCTCCGGCGGCGGCAATGTCATCATCTCGATCGGCGAACGCTGCCTCGTGGGAGCCGAGGCCGGTGTCGGCATCGCCCTCGGCGACGAGTGCGTCGTCGAGGCCGGGCTGTATGTCACCGCCGGGACCCGCATCACCGTGCCGGACGGCGAGATCGTGAAGGCGCGCGAGCTGTCGGGGGCGAACAACATTCTCTTCCGGCGGAACTCGGTGACGGGTGCGGTGGAGGCCCGGCCGAACAACGCGGTGTGGGGTGGCCTGAACGACGTGCTCCACAGCCACAACTAGCGCCCCCTTGGGGACCACCCCCAGCGCCTTGCTGCTTGCCCGGCCGGTCCCTTTCGGCCAGTCCGGCGATTGAGGACACGCCCGAGGGCGTGCCGTCCCACGTGGGACTGGTTTCGTACGGCGGGCGCGGTCCGGCCGGCCCCGGGGGGCTCAGCAGCCCGCACCCGTGGGGACGTGGCAGTCGAGCGTGGTCAGCGCCTCCCGCAGGGCCGCGGTCGTGGGCGGGTCCGCCGGGAGCAGGGGCTCCCGGACCGGACCCGTGCCGATGAGAGCCTTGGCGGTGACCGCGCCGGGCAGGCCGGACGACATCATGAGTTCGGTCAGGGGGAGCGTGAGCTGGTTGAGGCGGGTGGCCTCGGCGGTGTCGCCCCGGGCGAACGCGTCGAGCACGGCGCGCAGCGCGCGGGGCGCGACATTGGCCACCGTGCTGACGTAGCCCGTGCCGCCCACCGCGTACAGCGGAAGGTTGAGTTCCTCGCAGCCCGAGTAGTACGCGAGGGAGGTGTTCGCGATGGCCTTGGTCGAGCCGAGGAGATCGTAGGCGCAGTCCTTGACGGCCACGATGCGGGGGTGGTCGGCGAGCCGCAGCACAGTGTCGACCGCGATACGGGTGCCGGTGCGGCCGGGGATGTCGTAGAGCATCAGAGGGATGCCGACGGAGTCGGCCACGCGCCTGAAGTGTGCTTCGACGGCCGGCTGCGGCGGGCGGCTGTAGTACGGGGTGACCACCAGGAGCCCGTCCGCGCCCGCCGCTTCGGCCGAGCGGGCCAGTGCGACGGTGTGGCGGGTATCGGCGCTGCCGACGCCCGCCAGGACGGGGACGTGTGGGCCGACCGCCTCGCGTACCGCCGCCACCAGCACGGTCTTCTCGGCGTCCGAGGTGGTGGGGGATTCCCCGGTTGTGCCGTTCAGCACCAGGCCGTCGCAGCCCTCGGACACCAGGCGGGCGGCGTGGCGGGCAGCCGCCGCCAAGTCCAGTTCACCGTCGGTGGTGAAGGGAGTGATCATCGCGCAGAGCGCCCGGCCGAAGGGGTGCGGTGTGGTCATGTTCCGCAGTGTCGGCCGACAGAACACTGAAGGTCCACTTAGTTCTGCTTGGGGTGAGGGGCAAGCGATGCTGAACAGTCATCAGCGATGCCGACCAGCCGTGCGCGGCGCCCCCGCCCGTTGACCTCGACCGTGCTTGATGTTTCACGATGGCGATCGGCGGCGGACCACAGGGGTACGCCCAGTCGAGGGGATATCGCCATGGCCGAGTACGTGACCGAGTACGTGGCCGAGTTTGTGACCGTACAGCCGGACGCCCGGCCCGACCTCGGGCGCACCGGGGTCGGGGTCGTCAAGGTGTCCACTTGGGACGTCGGCACCCCCGAGCGGCAGCGGGCCACCCTCCGTGCCATCGACGAGGCGTGGCGGAGCCGGGAGTGGCCCGATGTCGGCCTCCTCTCGTACAGCGTTCTCCCCGGGGAGGACGGCCGGACCTTGATGCACTACTCGCAGTGGGCGGACGAGGCCGCCTATCAGGAGTTCTTCCGTACGTTCCGGGACGCGCGGAACGCCGATATCGACGCGGCCGTGCCCGGTATCGAGCGGCTCTCCCTGCATTCGTACGAGCTGTACCGCAGCAGTGCGGAGGAGGGGGACACCCGCGTGCCGGGATGCGTGGTGACCGTGGAGGTGGAGTTCGACGGGCCCGACGCCCGGCGGCAGCGGGATTGGGTTGACGGGGTCTTCAGGGCGCTGGACTCCGACCGGGCGGGCGTCGATGACGCTGACGGCGGAACCGGCGGCCTGCCCGACGAGGGCGGGATCTCCGGATGGTTCCACATCAGTCTCGACGGGACCCGGATGCTCAACTACGCCGAGTGGGAGACCGCCGACGCGCACCGTGCCGCGCTGTCCGCTCCCGGCGGAGCGGACACCGAGGCGTGGAAGCGGGTGCACAGCTATCCCGGGGTGATCGGGCAGAGCGTGACGCGCTACACGCCCGGACTGAGTTTCAGCCCGGGCGCGTAGCGCACGGAGATCCACGGACGGCGAACCGGCGGACCGGGATCCGGCGGACGGCGAACGGGCGGACCGGGAACTACGGGCGGAAGCGCAGCACCTGCGGGTCGTGGTCGCTGTTCTGGTCCGCGAACTCCGCGTTGATGTGCACGCTGTCATAGCTGAAGTCGCCGACCGACGGACTGGTCAGAATCTGGTCCAGCACCTGGCTGTTGCCCTGGAAGACATAGGAGTAACGATCCGGCCGAGGCAGGGAGTCGACCGCCGCGTGGAGCGCGCCGCCGTTGGTGAGCGCTTTCGTCGTCGCCGAGAACTCGAAGTCGTTGATGTCCCCCACGACCAGGACATCGGCGCGGCGGTCGGCCTTGAGGATCTCCTTGACGAAGGTGTTGACCGAGCGTGCCTGCTGGAGGCGCCTGACCTCGGAGGAACGGTTCGGGGGCTGGTGGTGGGAGGTGAGGGCCTCGTCGCCGCCCTTCGAGCCGAAGTGGTTGGCGATCACGAAGACCGGCCGGCCGCGGAAGCGGAACTCGCCCGCGAGCGGCTTGCGGCTCGCCTCCCACGCACTGTTCGCCGGGTCGATCCGGCCCGGCGACAGTGTCAGCGCCGCCCGGCCCCCTTCCCGTACGACACCGGTCGGTGTGGTGGCGTCGCCGCCCGGGCGGTGGGTGAAGGAGACACGTGCCGGGTTGTAGAGGAAGACCTGGCGGATATTGCCGCCCGGCTCGCCGCCGTCCTGGTTGTTCACCGGGTCGACGCTGCTCCAGCGGTACGCCGGGCCGCCCGCCGCAACGATCGCTTCCGTGAACTTCTTGACCGTCAGATCGGCGGCGACGGTACCGTCGTTCCGCGCCCCGCTGTTGTCCTGGATCTCCTCCAGGGCGAGGATGTCCGGTGACGCCAGATTCCCGACGACGGCCCGGCCGAGCGCGTCGAAGGTCTCCTGCGGGTCGGACGGGTCGAGATTTTCCACGTTGTACGTGGCGACCGCCAGTTCCCCGGTGCGCTGCGGGCGGGTCCGCTCCCGCTCGATCCCTCCGTCGGCCACGGTGCCGATGGTCCGCGCGGCCAGGGTGTAGCCGCCGTACTGATGGAAGTCGAGCGGGCCTTCGGACCGTCCGGTGAGCACATCGCCGACGTTCGCTTCCGGGAAGGGCTGCTCGGCGAGCGGGGTCAGGGACTGGACCTTGAGCCGTCCGGGGTTCTGCGCCGTATAGGAGCCGTACAGCGTTCCGCCGCGCGCGGTGCGGTTCTCGGCCGGCCGCACCGTCACCCACAGCTCCGAGAACGCGGTCGCGCCGACGACCCGGGAGGTGCCGATGCGGACATCGCTGCCCTCCAGGGACTCGTAGTAGTCGAGGGCGTACGCACGGGGCCGCAGCGGCAGGGCATTGATGCTGCCGCCCGCCGCCGGGTCACCGGTCGGGGCGTAGGCGGACGGCACCGACCAGGCGGAGATGGTGACCGGAGCGGGCAGCGCGTTCCCCGATGAGACGACGGTGACCGCCGGGCGGGAGATCTGGGTCAGCGACTGATTGCCGCTGGAGGTGCCGCCGGGGACGAACTCGCTCACCGTGCCGGAGACCCGCACCTCGTCGCCCACCCGCACCCCCGGCGTCGAGCCGGGGCCGGTGAAGACGAACACGCCCTCGCTGGTGGCCGGGTTCCCGTCGGCCGCCGGGTCCTGGAACCAGAAGCCGCGCGACGAGCCGTAGGTCCGTACGCCCGTGACGACACCGGGGACCTCCGCGACCTGCTGTCCGACCAGCGGGGAGATCCGGGTGGTGCCCTGGATGTCATGGATACGGACGCCGGCCGGGGTGGGTCCGCCGACGGCCGCGATCCGGTCGGCGGGGGCCGCCGACGCGGCGGTGGAACCGGTGAGCAGGCCCCCGGCCAGCGCGGCGACGGCGATCGCGGCGACGGCGGCGGTTCCCGGCGCGCGGGCGGTTCCGGTAGTGGCGGAGGTTCTCGTGACGACGGACGAAGGCATCGGAGCTCCGGGGTCGAGGTGGCGAGAGACGTGCGGGCGAGGTGGCGAGGAGCGGTGCGGTGCGGTCCAGCGCGGTCCAGCGCGGTCCAGTGGTTCTACGCGCGTCAATCTCTTGGTTTCGGAGGGTACTTGTCAAGGGTGGGCGGGTGTACGGGGGCGGGCGGTCCGATGAAGCGGGGGCGGTGCCGGACCGGTTCCGGTGGGGCCGCCCCAGGCCACGCGC
>NZ_JBSGUP010000413.1:0-7313 GCF_053607985.1 Streptomyces sp. NPDC055078 | reverse complement strand
CTGGTACTTCGGGGTGCAGATCTCCTGGACCGTATAGATGCCGTCCTTGAGGACGGTGTCCTTGATGTTGTCCTTGGTCAGAGAGACGACCGGGACGAGGATCGAGGGGACGCCCTGGGTCGTCGGGCTGTCCACCGAGTCCTTGGCGATCGCGTCGAGCTTCTCGCCCTTGGCGAGTGCGACGGCCATCTCGGCGGCTGCGGCGGCCTCGCCCGCGTAGGGCTTGTAGACGCTGGCGTACTGCTCTCCGGCCACGATGCGCTGTACGGCGGCCAGTTCGGCGTCCTGGCCGGTGACGGGCGGGAGCTTGGTGATGCCCGCGGCCTTCAGGGCGGTGATGATGCCGCCCGCCATGCCGTCGTTGGCGGAGTACACCCCGATGATCTTGTCCTTGCCGAGTGCGGAGATCGCCGCCGCCATATTGGTGTTGGCGTTCTCCGGCTTCCACTCCTTGGTGTCGTACTCCTTGCCGATGTTCACCTTGCCGTGGAGTTCGGCGTGGGAACCCTTCTTGTAGAGGGCGGCGTTCGGGTCGGTGATCGAGCCGTGCATCATCACGATCTGGCCGTCCTTGGCCTTGGCGCCGAGCGCGGTGAGCAGGGCCTTGCCCTGGACCCGGCCGACCTCCTCGTTGTCGAAGGAGGTGTAGGCGTCGATCGGGCCCTCGGCGAGCCGGTCGAAGGCGACGACGGGAATACCGGCGTCCTTCGCCCTCTTCACCCCGCCCGCGGCGGCCTTGGCGTCGACGGAGTCGAGGATCAGCACATCGACCTTGTTGGTGATCATCGTGTCGATCTGCTGCGTCTGGAGTGTGGCGTCCTGCTTGGCGTTGGCGTAGACGACCTTGCCCTTGCCGTCCGTCAGCTCGGTGATCTTCTTCTCGATGAGCGGCTTGTCGAACTTCTCGTAGCGCGCGGTCTGGTTCTCGGGAAGCAGCAGGCCGACGCTGATGTCATCGCCCTTGGCGCCGGTCGACTTCTTGGCCTTGTCACCGGACTCCTTGGCGCTGCCGCAGGCCGCTAGCGAGACCGCCATCGCGGCGGCGGCGGTGGCCATGGCGGCGCGACGCAGATGTGCGTTCACTTGACGAACCTCCCTGACGCGGCCGCGTCGTTGCGGCCGAGGTGGCTGGCAGTCAACTCGGCCGCGCGGAAGGCGTCAAGGAGTAAATTCTTAACGAGATGACAACGGTGCCATGTGTTCTCTAAGTGAAGAACTCGCGCCCGTCGGCGAGGAGTCGTCGAGAAGGGTGGAATCGCCCATTTCGCTGAGCACCAGAGCGAGTGCGCCGAGCACTTCGGCCCGCCCGCCCAGGGCGCCCGGAACCACCGAGAGCCGGCTCGCCGCGCTGGGGATCGCGTACCGGGAAAGGGATTCCCGGATGGGCCCGATGACCAGCTCTCCGGCCTCCGCGAGGTCCCCGCCCAGAATGACGCGGCTCGGATTGAGCAGATTGCAGAGGGTGGCGACCGCGCTGCCGACATGGCGGCCGACGTCGGCGATGACCCGGCGGCAGCCCAGGTCACCGTCGCGGGCCAGCCGGACGACGCCCGCCATCGTCAGATCGGCGCCATGGCTGGGCCGCAGCAGCGGCAGGACATAGCGGGCGGCGGCGAAGGTCTCCAGACAGCCCCGGTTGCCGCAGCGGCAGACGGGCCCCGACTCGTCCAGGGTGATGTGCCCGATCTCCCCGGCCGTGCCGCCGGTGCCCCGGTAGACCTGGCCGTCGATCACCAGACCGGCACCGACCCCGCCGGCGACCTTGATGTACGCGAGATCGCGCACCCCGCGTCCGCTGCCCCAGACCAGCTCGCCCAGCGCGCCGAGGTTGGCGTCGTTGTCCACATGGACGGCGACGCCGAGCCGCTCGGCCATCTCCTTGCTGGGGTTCGTGCCGATCCACCCCGGGAGCATCGAGGTCGCGCCGAGCGTGCCCGACTCGCCGTCGATCGGTCCCGGGACTCCGAGGCCGACGCCGATCACCTTCTCGCGTGACACACCGGTGGCCTCGATCATCCGGTTGACCAGCACTTCCGCCCGGCCGAAGCCATGCTCGGACGAGGCGTCCACATCGAGCGGCTCCGCCTCCTCGGCGAGGACCCGGTGGGCCAGGTCGGCGACCGCGACCCGCAGGTGGGTGTGCCCGAAGTCGACGCCGATCACCACGCCCGCGGCACCGCTCAGCGAGATGCTGCGGGCCCGGCGGCCCCCCGCGGAGGTGGGGGTGACCTCGACGGTTCCGCCGTCCTTCAGCTCACGGACGATATTGGAGACCGTGGCCGCCGACAGCCCGGTGCTCCGCGCGATCTCGGCCTGGGTCAGCGAACCCGCCATACGGACGGCCCGTACGACCCGTTCGAGGTTGGCCCGGTGCAGCGAGGACTGCGATCCCGGAGTCTCCATTGCTCATCCACTTCCGCTCCCGGCGAGCGGCACGACGGCCGTCCGCCGACCGGAGATCCCCTGACGGGACCCCGGCATATCTCCAACTTGTGAAGGCCAAGCTCACTGTCCCGGGGATATCACGTCAAGCCCTTGAGCACGAAGCACACCAAATACCCCCCGGTGAAGATCCACCGGGGGGACTCGTTTTGCGGGTCGTACGGACGGGGTCACCGCCGCCGGGCGCGGTCCGGCCCGCGGAGCCCTGACCGGGGGGCTTGCCGGGCGCGGGTGCGGGCGTCGAGCCCGTCCCGGGACCGGGGACACCCCCGCAGGGGAAGCGCGCCGGCCGGAGGCGGGACGCGGCTCCCTGCGGGGGTGTCCCCGAAGGTGCCGAGGGAGTGGAACCCCGGCGGTGCCGAGGGAGTGGAACCCCGGCGGCGCCGAACGGACGCGCGGCCTACTTCACCGCGCCCGCCGTCAGCCCCGCCACCACCTGGCGCTGGAAGATGATGTACGCGGCCAGCACCGGCAGCATGGCCATCACCAGTCCGGCGAAGAGCCCGGACCAGTCACCCTTGTAGCCCTGGCTCACCGCCAGCTCCACCAGACCCTGCGAGAGCACCTTCTTGTCCGGATCGGTGTTGAGCACCGTCGGCAGCATGTACTGGTTCCACTGCCCCAGGAAGTTGAAGATGCCCACACTGATCAGTCCGGGCCTCGCCATCGGCAGCATGACCTGGAAGAAGGTCCGGGTGTGCGACGCCCCGTCGATCATGGCCGCCTCCGCCACCGACGATGGCAGCGTCCGGAAGAAGGCGGTCAGGAAGAACACCGTGAACGGCAGTGAGTAGGCGATGTACACCAGGATCAGGCCGTGCGTGGTGTTCAGCAGGGACATGTTGTTGAGCACATAGAACAACGGCACCAGCGCGAGCATGACCGGGAAGCTCATTCCCCCGATGAAGAGGTAGTAGAGGAAACGGTTCCCGGGGAAGGAGAAGCGGGCCAGCACATAGGCCGCCATCGAGCCGAGCAGCAGTGTCCCGACCAGCGAACCCCCCACCACCACAATGGTGTTGAGGAAGTACTCGCTCATCTTGGCCTCGGTCCAGGCCCGGGACCAGTTCTCGAAGTGGATCTTGTCCGGGAGCGCCCAGGGCGAGCTGAGGATCGAGTTGTCGTCCTTGAAGGACGACACGACGGCCCACAGCAGCGGGATCACGACCATGAAGGCCCACAGGATCAGCATCCCGTGCGAGAAGACATTGAGGACTCCGCCCTCGGTCGCCTTCTTCCTGGCCTTGCCCGGTGTCGGTTCGGATGTCGGGCGGACCGCCGTGGGCTCGGTGGCGTCCGCGGGCGGGGTTTCGGTCGTCTTCACTTCAGTACTCCAGCCGCTCGCGCCGGCCCAGCCGCATCACGATGGCCGCGAAGACCAGCGTGACGAGGAGCAGCGCGACACCGATCGTCGTTGCGTACGCAGCCTGTCCGTCGCGGAACGCCGTCTGGTAGACGTGCAGCGGCAGAACGGTCGTGGCGTAGTCGGGACCGCCCGGCCCCACGGACATGATCTGCACCACCGCGAACGCCTCCGCACCCAGCGCCAGGATGCCCATATAGACCCAGCCGGACTGGATGGTGTCCCACAGCAGTGGCAGCGTGATGCGGAAGAAGGTGGTGATGCGGTTGGCGCCGTCCAGCAGCGCGGCCTCGTAGAAGTCCTTGGGGATGGACGCCATGCCCGCCGAGAAGAGGACGACGAAGAACCCGACGGTGCTCCAGACGAGGACGACCATGATGCACCAGAGCGCGAGATCCGGATCGCCCAGCCACAGGGGTGGTTCATCGACCCCGACCGCTTCGAGTACGGAGTTGATCGCTCCGTCCTTCGGGTTGTACGCGAACTGGAACAGCAGGGCGACGATCGCGATCGACAGCACCTGGGGGAAGAAGTAGGCGATCTTGTAGAAGGAGGAGCCCCGTACGCCGGCGATCGCGGCGCCCTTCCGCCGCCGCCCCCCGACGTTGAGCATGAAGGCGAAGAACAGCGCGAGGCCGAGCGTCACCAGCGGCAGCAGCAGCGCGAGAAGCACACTGTGCTGAAGGGACTTCCAGAAGACGTCGTCGTCCCACATCCTCTGGTAGTTGTCGAAGCCGACCACCTTGAAGTCCGGGCTCAGACCGGTCCAGTCCGTGAACGAGTAGTAGATGGACTGGATGAACGGCCAGATGACGAAGAGTGCGTACAACGCCAGTGGGGCCGCCAGGAACCCCACGATGAACCGGTACTTGCCGTGCTGCATGGTTTACCGACCTCGATCTTCCCACGGTTGCCGCCGCCGCTGGTGACAGTCCCTCACTGGTGCTTGTAGTGCTTGATCGACTGATCCTTCGCCGCCGCGTCGGCGAACTTCTGGATCTTCGTGATCGTCTCAGCGGGGGTGAGACGGCCGGCCATCATCTCGCCCAGGGCGGAGATGCCGATCTGCTCCTTGTTGAGCTTGACATACCAGTCCTGGAGCCGGGGGTTGACGACGTTGGTTCCGGCCTTCGTCAGGGCCGCGACGCCGGACGCGAGGCCGGGGGGCATCTCCACACCGTCGGTGCCGCCGTTGAGGGCGCTCAGCGACTTGGTGTGGCCGGTGAAGTTCTTCGACGACTCCTCGCTGAGCATGATGCGCAGCTGCTCCATGCCGCCCTGCGGGTTCTTCGCGTTCGCGGGGACGACGAAGGGTTCACCGCCGGAGGCCCAGAGGGTGCCGAACGGCATCTTGTCGGAGGCGTCCAGGCTGGACGGCGCCGACACCGACAGCTTGAAGTCCTTGGGAATGACGTTCGCGGACTCGTTCTCCACCCAGGAGCCGTTGGGGATGAAGAGCGCATCGCCCTTGGCCCAGGAGGTCTGCGACTGGATGTGGGTCATACCGGGGGTCCCCTTGAGGATGTACCCCTTCTTGAACAGCTCGTAGTACGCCTCGAAGGCGGACTTGACGGCCGGGTCCTTCCAGGCGTTGGGCTCCAGGTTGTCGATCTTGTCCAGGACCTCATTGCCACCGATCTTGGCAATGAACGGGAAGAGGGAGAACGGCAGGTAGTACGGGTACTTGCCCGGGTAGGTCCAGCCCGCGATGCCCTCCTTCTTGGCCTTCGCACACAGGGCGAGCATGTCGTCCCAGGTCTCCGGGTAGGTGGCGTCGAGCTTCTCCAGCGCGGTCTGCGAGTACCACACGCCGTACACGGTGTAGGCGTAGTACATGATCCAGACCGGGTCGCCGTCGAACTGGCCCATCTCCAGCACACCCGGCCGCAGGGTGTCGCGGACCTTCTTGTTCGGGTCGTCGATGGAAGGGGCGTCCATCAGCGGGGTGAGGTCGAGCAGCTGCTTCTTGCCGACCAGGACACCCATGTCCATCTGCTCGGCACCGGAGTTGTCGATCAGGTCCGGCGGGGTGCCGCCGTTGAACCGCGGCTGGAGGACCGACTGGATCTTCTGGGTCGACTGGTGCTTGACCTTCACCTTCGGGAAGGAAGCCTCGTACTTCTTCTCGGCGTCGAGGGCGTACTTGTCGCCGAAACCGCCGTTGAAGATGACGACTTCGAGCGGTGCGGTCTCATTGACGCCCAGCGGGTTCTTCGCGCTGGTCTTGCCCTTGTCGACGCCCTTGTCCTTGTCGCCGTCGCCGCTCGCGCAGGCGGACAGGAAGCTCATGGTCGGAACCGTCAACAGGCCGAGTGCGGCGGACCGCTTGATCAGACTACGACGGCCGAGGCCCTCATTGGTGTTGTTGTGGGCGGAGGTGGATCCCATGCTCAAGTCCTCGCCTTCATCAGGACTCAGGCGGTGAACCGGTCGCCCGTACGTCTCGCCTCAGGCGAAGGGCCCCGTTACCGCGGTCAGTTGCTGTGTTTCCCCGGGGGAAATCAGTGAAGCTCAGGTGATGCACGGTCGACAGAGTGATCGGTTCACGGGCAGCAGTGAATAAGCGCACGGCTGACCGCCTTCCCGGTTCCCCCTGGCCCGCACTGTGTGCAACAGCTGTGCGGGTGCCGACAGGTATAGTCCACTTCACGTCAACGGAGCAAGATCGAAAGCAAGGTTGGTCGGCAGTCTTTCCCGAGTTGAGACCTCACGTATATCTGAGCCCCGTGGCCGCCCATTTGACCACATCACTCTTAGCGGAACGCGACATTCCAACCGCGACACCACACCAGCACCTCTGACCCCACGAGTCACTTGAGCCCGTAGCACCCCCTGCACAAAGAGGTGACAACGTTGTCCGTCGCCACCTTCCGTGCGAGAGCCGGCTCGTGCGGGCCGGCCCGAAACCGCCCTGCCCGAAACCGCCCGCCCGAATGGGACGGGCGCGCACCGGGCCGCCGCAATATCGGTTGCACCGGAACGGGCGGCCAGAAATGATCTTCCGAGTCCGGCGACAGCACCCTGTCGGAATAGCGGGAAATATCACTGACAAAGTGGTGGAGTCGCTCGCCAGGGGCGAAAGCGCCAAAGCAGGGGAAACAGGGAAATCACCCCGGCCGTTCTCCACCCGGCGGAAACATGGCCGGATTTCTTGCGCATCCCGGTACCGGGCGATCGGGCCCGCCCGCCCGGCGTGACCTCAGGGCGGGGAGTTCGGGTGTTCCGGGCATCCCCTGAGGGTGGCACCCGGCTCAGGGCGGCTCCCCTCACGCCCCCGCCGTGATCTCCTGCGCCAGCCTCACCAGTGCCGGGAGGGCCGGGTGGGTGGTGCGGTCCGGCCAGGCGAGGCTGACCGGGAGTGGGGGTGCGTCGGTGAGGGGGACGAAGGTGACGCCGGGCCCTCCTCGCCGCCGACTACCAGCCACCCCGCCTCGACCGCCCCGTCACCGGCCAGACCCACTGCCACCAGCACGCCGTCCTCGACACCGAGGCCGACCACACCCTCCGC
>NZ_JBSGUP010000412.1:0-7324 GCF_053607985.1 Streptomyces sp. NPDC055078 | reverse complement strand
CGGTGAAACCGGCTCGGGCCGGGGATCAGTCGCGGCGCAGATTCGGCTTGAGGTCCTTGAAACGGCCGAGCAGACCGTTCACGAACGAAGGGGACTCGTCGGTGGAGAACTCCTTGGCGAGCTGCACCGCTTCGTCGATCACCACCGCGTCCGGGGTCGCGTCGACCCACACCAGTTCATAGGCGCCGAGCCGGATGATGTTGCGGTCGACGACGGGCATCCGGTCCAGTTCCCAGTCGACCGCGTAGGTGGCGATGAGGTCGTCGATCCGGTCCGCGTACTGCGCGTACCCCTCGACAAGATCCATCGTGTACTCGGAGACCGGTGGCTGCCGGGTGTCGGTCCGTGCGTGCCGGATCCAGTCCGCGAGGACCGTCTGCACGGTCGCACCGCGCTGGTCGGCCTCGAAGAGGATCTGGAAGGCTCGCTTGCGGGCCTTGTTGCGGGCGGCCACGGTTAGCTGTTCACCCGGCCGAGGTAGTCGCCGGAACGGGTGTCGACCTTGATCTTCTCACCGGTGGTGATGAAGAGCGGGACCTGGATGGTGTAGCCGGTCACCAGGGTGGCGGGCTTGGTGCCCCCCGTGGAGCGGTCGCCCTGGACGCCCGGCTCGGTCTCCTGGATGACCAGCTCGACGGCGGCGGGCAGCTCGACATAGAGCACCTCGCCCTCGTGAGTCGCGACGGTCGCCTCGAAGCCCTCGATCAGGAAGTTCGCCGCGTCGCCGACGGCTTCGCGGGCGACATGCAGCTGGTCGTAGGTCTGCATGTCCATGAAGACGAAGTAGTCGCCGTCCATGTACGAGAACTGCATGTCGCGGCGGTCGACGGTGGCCGTCTCGACCTTCACGCCGGCGTTGAACGTCTTGTCGACGATCTTTCCGGACAGCACGTTCTTGAGCTTGGTGCGCACAAACGCCGGGCCCTTGCCGGGCTTGACGTGCTGGAACTCGACGACGGACCAGAGCTGGCCGTTGTCGAGCTTGAGCACCATGCCGTTCTTGAGGTCGTTCGTGGAAGCCACGGTTGCGGAATCTCCTGGACTGACGCGGTGGACGACCCCGGGCTGCGGCACGCGCGCTAGAGCGCGAGCAGCTCCTTGGTCGTGATGGTGAGTAGCTCGGGTCCGCCGTCCGCCTCCTGGCGTACGACGAGCGTGTCATCGATCCGGACACCGCCCCGGCCCGGGAGGTGGACCCCCGGTTCGACGGTGACCGGCACGCAGGCGTCCAGTTTACCCATGGCGGCCGGGGCCAACTGCGGGTCCTCGTCGTTTTCGAGGCCGACACCGTGTCCGGTGACCGGTGCGAGGCCCTCACCGTGCCCCGCGGAGTCCAGGATCTGGCGGGCGGCGTGGTCGACATCGCGGTATGCGGCCCCGGGCACCAGGGCCTCGCGGGCGGCCCGCTGGGCGGTGAAGACCAGGTCGTACAGTTCGATCTGCCACTGAGCGGGGCTGGTGCCGATGACGAACGTACGCCCGATCTCACAGCGGTAGCCGCGGTAGTTCGCGCCGACGCAGACGGAGAGGAAATCGCCCTCCTCGACCCGGCGGTCGGTGGGGTGGTGACCCCGGCGGCCGGAGTTCGGGCCGGTGGCCACGGCGGTGGGGAACGCCGACCCGTCCGCGCCGTGGTCGATGAGCCGCCGCTCCAGCTCCAGGGCGAGATGCCGCTCCGTACGGCCCACCAGGATCGACTCCAGCAGCTCGCCCAGGGCCTGGTCGGTGATCTCGGCCGCGATCCGGAGGCAGGAGATCTCCTCCTCGTCCTTGACGATCCGCTGCTGTTCGACCGCGAGGCCGAGGTCCGCGAGGCGCAGCCGGGGCGCGACGGAGCGCAGGGCCCGGTGGCGGACCACGGTGAGATGGTGCTCCTCGACGGCGAGGTACTCGACACCCGCCGTACGTGCCAGCTCGGCCGCGGCGACGGCCGGGTCTCCGGCCGACGACGGCAGAACGGTCAGCCGCAGGAGTTCGTCGGGGCGGCCGTCGGACGGATCACCGGCAGAGGTACGGGGGCAGAGCAGGACGTCGTCGTCCGGGCCGAGCAGCAGTACGGCGCCGGGAGGCGCACCGCCCGCGAGGTAGCGGACATTGGCGGGACGGGAGACGAGGGCCCCGGCGCTGCCGGTGGCCGCGCATCTGTCCCGCAAGCGGTCACGCCGGACGCCATACACCTCTGACATGTTCCGAGCGTACGAGCGCGGTCGCGGGACGGCCTGGTCAGCGCGTCCGACCGGGGGGCGGTGCGCTTCGGTCGCGCCTTGCGCGGGCGCGATCAGGACGAGGGTCCCGGGGCACCCGCCCCCCGCCGGCCCGGGCCCCTGCGGACCAGGGTCCGTCCTCAAACTCCCCAGACTTCGTCCGGGGGGACCCCCAACAGGCTGAACGGTCCGGGCCATCGGCCTGAACCTCCACGAAGCGCCCGGGCACCCGGGCACCCGGGTCCGTCCTCAAACGCCGGACAGGCTGACAATCCGAGCATCCACGCCAAGTTGATCAGGGCGGGCAAATCCAGCCCCTCCTGGGGTACCTCCAGGCGAAGCTCAGGGGGAGATTGAGGAGCGGGGGACCGATCCCCGCGCAGGAGAAATGGCAGGGCGGGCAAATCCAGCCCCTCCGGCGTTTGAGGAGCGGGGTGTGGGGCGGAGCCCCGCCGGGGAGGCCGAGCCGCTCGGAGGTCCGCTCGCCCGGGGAGCCCGAAACGGCCGGGCGCGGGCCGAGGGGCGCTGGGGCTACCAGGGCGGGGGGCTGGCGACGGAGCGGGCGAGAACGTCGTCCAGGACCCGGGCCGTGGTGTCGACGTCGTACTTGGAGTTGTCGATGATCGGCAGGCCCGACCCGTACCAACCCGCCATGCGCCCGTGGATGCTCGCCACCTCCTCGTCGGACAGCCTGCGGTTCCCCCTGCGCTCGGCGTTGCGCTCCAGGACGATCTCCAGACCGGGCAGCAGGACGACGGGCAGCAGCCCGGGCCCGACATGGCGCTTCCAGCCGCCGAGGCCGACGACGGGCCGGTCGGGGAAGACCGCGTCGTCGAGGATGCAGGAGATCCCGTTCGCCAGGAAGTTGCGCGCGGCGAAGCCGCAGGTGCGGCGGGCGAGCCGGTACTGGGCCTCGCTGTGCGCGTTCCAGCCGGACTGGGGGTCGGCGAAGCCGGAGCAGACCCATTCGCGGACATCGTCGAGGCTGATGTGCGCGGTGGGGACGCGGCGGCGGGTGGCCCAGTGCCGGGCGACCGTGGTCTTGCCCGCCCCGGCGGGGCCTATCAGCAGGACCGCGAGGGTCGCCGCGCCGGTGCCGCTGCCGGCCGGGGACGGGATCGGCAGATGGACCGGCCCGCCGGGCGGCAGCGGCACATGACCGGTGGAGTCGCGCGGCGGCTGCGCGGAGGGATGCCGGGGCGGGGTCCAGCCCGGTGCAGGCGGTCCGCTGCGGGGCGGGGGGCCACTGCGCGGCGGCGGCCCGCTGTGCGCCGGAGGGCCGCTGTGTGGCGGAGGCCCTGGCGCGGGCTGTGGTCCACCGGGCCCCTGCGGTGGGCGCCCCTGGGGTGGCGGCCCGGCGGGCGAAGGCGGCACGGCCGGGGGTCCGGCGGGCGGCGGGGGGTCGACGGGCGGCGGCGACCCGAGCCGGCGGGGGCCATGGGTCCATCCGCTGAATCCCTGCCCCTGCCCATAGGGCGGCGGCAGCGGTGCCCCCTGCGCGTGCTGCATCCGGTGCCACTCCGTCTCGTACGTCTGACGCGGGTCAGGCGGCAGCTCGACTGTGCTTGCCATCGAACCGTACCCCCACGGCACTCAGGCACGCCCCCGATCCCCGGCCGCCACTGGTGGAACGACCGGGGAGGCCCCGAAGTGCCCAGCTCAGGCGGACAGTTCCTCGGCGAGGGCGCGCAGGGCCAGCCGGTAGGAGCCGATGCCGAAGCCCGCGATCGTCCCGCTGGCGACGGCGGCGACCACCGATGTGTGCCGAAATGCCTCACGGGCGTACGGATTCGAGATGTGGACCTCGATCAGCGGGGCGGTCCGCTGCGCCGCCGCGTCCCGCATCCCGTACGAGTAGTGGGTGAAGGCACCGGGGTTGAGCACCACGGGCAGCGACCCGTCCGCGGCCTCGTGCAGCCAGCGGATCAGCTCGCCCTCGTCGTTGGTCTCCCGGACGTCGACGTCGAAGCCCAGCTCCTTGCCGATCGCCTGGCAGCTCTCCACCAGGGAGGCGTAGGAGGCGGCCCCGTAGACATCGGGCTCACGGGAGCCGAGCCGCCCCAGATTGGGGCCGTTGAGCACCAGCACCCGGCGGGTCATGACGTCACCGCCTCGATCTCGGAGTACGCGGCGAGCAGCACCGCCGGGTCGGGTCCCTCCAGCACCGTCGGCTTGGCGAGGCCGTCGAGGACGATGAAGCGCAGCAGACTGCCCCGCGACTTCTTGTCGACCTTCATGGTCTCCAGCAGCTCGGGCCACTGGCCGCCCCGGTAGGTCAGCGGCAGTCCGACGGATTCCAGGACCGCCCGGTGCCGGTCGGCGGTGGCGTCGTCGAGCCGCCCCGCGAGCCTGCCCAGTTCGGCGGCGAAGACCATGCCCACGGAGACGGCGGCGCCGTGCCGCCACTTGTAGCGCTCGTTCTTCTCGATCGCGTGGGCGAGGGTGTGCCCGTAGTTGAGGATCTCGCGGCGCCCGGACTCCTTGAGGTCACCGGAGACGACCTCGGCCTTGACCCGGATGGAACGCTCGATCAGCTCGGCGGTGTGCTGCCCTGCCGGGGTACGGGCCCCCTGCGGATCGGCCTCGACCAGATCGAGGATCACGGGGTCGGCGATGAACCCGGCCTTGATGATCTCCGCCATGCCGCTGACGTAGTCGTGGACCGGCAGCGAGTCGAGCGCGGCCAGATCGCACAGCACCCCGGCGGGCGGGTGGAAGGCCCCGACGAGGTTCTTGCCCTCGGCGGTGTTGATCCCGGTCTTGCCGCCGACCGCCGCGTCCACCATGCCCAGCACCGTCGTCGGCAGGGCGATCCACCGCACCCCGCGCAGCCAGGTCGCGGCGACGAAGCCGGCGAGGTCGGTGGTGGCACCGCCGCCGACGCCGACGATGACATCGCTGCGGGTGAATCCGGACTGGCCGAGCGCCTTCCAGCAGTACGCGGCGACCTCGGCGGTCTTGGACTCCTCGGCGTTCGGCACCTGGATCGCGACGGCCTCGTAGCCCTGGGCCGCCAGGTCCTCCCGGATCGCCTCCCCGGTCCCGGCGAGCGCCTCGGGGTGCAGTACGGCCACCCGCCCCCTGCCTGCGGCGGAGGTACCCCCAGCCGGACCGATCAGCCCGGGCAGTTCGCCGAGGAGCTGCCGGCCCACCAGTACCTCGTACGGCAGGGTGCCCTCCGTACCGGCGACCTGGATACGGGTCAGGGACTGCTCGGTCATGCGTCCTTCAACTCCAAAGCGTCGAGGACCGCCTGGGCGACCTCTTCGGGTGTGCGTTCGTCGGTGGCCACGACGACCCGCGCCACCTCGGTGTACAGATGGCGGCGGGCGTCCATCAGCTCCCGCCACTGGCGGCGCGGGTTGACGGCGAGCAGCGGCCTGGCCTGGCCCAGGCCGGTGCGCCGGACCGCTTCCTCGACATCGAGGGAGAGATAGGCGACGGGCAGCCCGGTCAGCAGCGCGCGGGTCGACTCGTCGAGAATCGCGCCTCCGCCGAGGGCGAGCACCCCGGTGTGCCCGGCGACCGCGTCCCGTACGGCGGCGCGCTCCAGCTCACGGAAGTGCGGCTCGCCCTCGTTGACGAAGATGTCGCCGATCTCCCGCCCCTCGGCGGCGACGATATCGGCGTCGGTGTCCCGGTAGGCCACCCCCAGCCGCTGGGCGAGCAGCTCACCGGCGGTGGACTTTCCCGAGCCCATCGGCCCGACCAGGACGATCAGCGGGGCGCTCACCGGATGTGCAGGTTGTCGAGGTAGGAGCGCACGTTGCGGCGGGTCTCCGGCACGCTGTCGCCGCCGAACTTCTCCGCCACCGCGTCCGCCAGCACCAGGGCGACCATCGCCTCGGCGACGATGCCCGCGGCGGGCACCGCGGCGACGTCGGAGCGCTGGTGGTGGGCGGCGGCGGCCTCGCCGGTGGTGATGTCGACGGTGGCCAGCGCCTTGGGCACGGTCGCGATCGGCTTCATGGCCGCGCGCACCCGCAGCAGCTCGCCCGTGGACATTCCGCCCTCGGTGCCACCGGAGCGGCCGGAGGAGCGGCGCAGTCCCTCGTCGGTCGCCACGATCTCGTCGTGGGCCTGTGATCCTGGCACCCGCGCCAGCTCGAACCCGTCGCCCAGTTCGACTCCCTTGATGGCCTGGATGCCCATCAGGGCGCCCGCGAGCCGGGCGTCGAGTCGGCGGTCCCAGTGGGTGTACGAGCCGAGACCGACGGGGACGCCGTACGCCAGCACCTCCACCACGCCGCCGAGGGTGTCGCCGTCCTTGTGGGCCTGGTCGATCTCCGCGACCATCTGCTTGCTCGCGTCCGCGTCCAGACAGCGCACCGGGTCGGCGTCCAGCCGCTCGACGTCGGCGGGCGTCGGGTACACGCCCTGAGGGGCCCTGGCCCCGCCGAACTCCACGACATGGGAGACGATCTCGATACCGGCCGTCTCCTTGAGGTAGGAGCGGGCCACCGCGCCGAGCGCGACCCGCGCGGCGGTCTCCCGGGCGCTGGCGCGCTCCAGGACCGGCCGCGCCTCCGGCAGTCCGTACTTCTGCATGCCCGCGAGGTCGGCGTGTCCGGGGCGGGGCCGGGTCAGCGGGGCGTTGCGGGCGAGGGCGGCCAGCTCATCGGGGTCGACGGGGTCGGCCGCCATGACCTTCTCCCACTTGGGCCACTCGCTGTTGCCCACCATGATCGCGACCGGGGATCCCATGGTCAGTCCGTGCCGTACGCCACCGATGAACGTGATCTCGTCGCGCTCGAACTTCATCCGGGCGCCGCGACCGTAGCCGAGGCGTCGGCGGGCGAGGTGGTCCGCCACCATCTCCGTGGTGATCGGGACACCGGCGGGAAGACCCTCCAGTGTCGCCACCAGTGCGGGGCCGTGCGACTCCCCCGCCGTCAGCCAACGCAACCTGCTCAACGGTGCTCCTCCTGCTCGCGCCTCAACTGCGACGGCGCGACCGGGTGCGCGGCCCTGGCCCGCCTCCCTCGATCCTCCCACGTCCGGGTGCGTGACCCGCTCTCCGGTCCAGCCGCCGGACGCCGCCGGTACGCCACCCACGAGGCTCGCCCCCCGGTGGGGCTCCGCCCCACACCCCGCTCCTCGAACGCCGGAGGGGCTCAATT
>NZ_JBSGUP010000411.1:0-7358 GCF_053607985.1 Streptomyces sp. NPDC055078 | reverse complement strand
GCCGCACACCCTCGCCGGAGGCGTTCAGCGCCGCGCCCCACCGGGCGCGGCGTCCCCGGCCGCGATGCCGGTGGACCGGAAGCCCTTCACCGGCCGCCCGACCGGGCCCTTGGCGGCCCAGTCCGTACGTACCCAGTAGAGGGTCTCCGTGTCGCGCTCCAGGCGGCCGAGCCACAGGGCCTTGGCCCACAGGCCGGCGCCCACGCCCGCGAGCAGCAGCCCCCCGGCGGCCGGGAGGGCGAAGGAACTGCCCACGGCGGCGAGGAAGGCGAGCGGGGGGAGCCAACGGCGGGCCCGGCGCCACTCCCGCAGGGTCACCCGGCGGTCCTGGAGGAAGTCGGTGCGCCCGGCGCGTACGGCGGCGTCGGCGAAGTGCCGGTAGCGGCCCCGCCGTACGACGGCGGTGACGGCAGCCGCGATCAGGAACAGCGCAGCCCCGGTCAGAGCGCCGATCCGGCGCCCGGTGAGTCCGGGCAGCAGCATGCCGACGCCTGCGGCGACCAGCCCCAGCCACCACAGGGGCGCGGCCCCCGCCCGTACGACCACCGCCACCCTCGCCAGCGACTTCGTCCCGCGCCCCACGTCCGTACTCCTCCCGGCAGATCCTGTTCGGGCGGGCAGGTTAGCGCCGTTTCCTGAGGGCCGTCTGAGAATCGACCGGGGAAGAGACCCGGGGGTAAGCGGGGACAGACCGGGGCCGTACGGAGGCGGTCAGTCCACGAACAGGCCCCGGGCGGCGGCACGGGCGTCGAACTCCTCCAGCCGGGCCTGGGCGTCGGGCAGTTCGTCGCACATGGCCTCCAGCAGCACCCGCCCCAGCAGCATCGGCCCACAGGCCGTGTCGAAGGAGAGTCCGGTGCCGACAGCCGCCGGGATCAGCAGATCGCTGTGGCGCGCGACCGGGGCGAACGCCGAGTCGGCGACCGTCACCACGGTCAGCCCGGCCGCGCGGGCGTACGCCAGGGTCTCCACCACCTCCCGGGGGTGCCGGGGCAGCGCGAAGCAGAGCAGGGCGCTCGCGCCCGCGCGGAGGGCGGTGTCGATCCGGTCGGCGAGCAGGGTGCCGCCCTGGTCGAGCAGGCGTACGTCCGGGTGGACCTTGGCCGCGAAATAGGCGAAGCCCCCCGCCTGCGCGGCGGCGGCGCGCAAGCCGAGCACGGGCAGCGGGCGGGAGGCGGCGAGCAGCCTGCCCGCGCGTTCGACGGGCGCGGGGTCGGCGAGCAGTTCGGACAACTGGCGCAGATTCTCGATCTCGGCCCGGACGGCCTGCTGATACTCGTTGAGTACGTCCTCGGTGGCCGCGCTCGTGGCGGCGGGCACCACTTCGCGGAGGTGCCGGCGCAGCGCCGGGTAGCCGTCGAAGCCGAGCGCGACGGCGAAGCGGGTGACGGACGGCTGGCTGACCCCGGCGACCTCCGCCAGTTCCACACTGGACAGAAACGGCGCGTCGGCGGCCCGGCGCACCATGCTGTGGGCGATCCGCCGCTGGGTGGGGGTGAGCCGGTGGCCCTCGAAGAGCTGTTGCAGTCGTGCGGCAGGGCCCTCGCTCATGCCATCCCCCTCATCGGGTGTCTCCTGCTCCGGCCCGGCCGGCTGTACCGCGCGTCGGCCGGCGCGGGGTCCGCGAACCGCTCCCCGGCACGGCGGTTTACTCAGCCTATTCAGTCACCGAGAACTCTGCATGACCATATGCAGCCCGCTGCGGCCCGGGCAAGCGCCACCGACCTGGGCCGCCCACGGGAGGCACCGACCGCTACCCGTAGGGGAAAGACTGGGGTTACCCCCACTGACTCGGAGGGCCCGAGCCCGTAGCGTAAACGCCATGGAAGCCCGCGACCCAGAGCTCAAGAAGGAGCTCGACGCCACCCTGCACGCCCGCCGTGACCTGGGCGAGGAGTACGAGTCCGCGCTCGTCGAGTCCTTCCTGGAGAAGGTCGAACAGCGCGTCGACGGCACGGTGGACCGCCGCGTCCGCCGCCAGCTCGCCGAACAGCAGATGGTGGTGGCCCGGGGCTCCCGCCCCCAGTCGTCCGGCGACCCGAACTTCGGGGAACGCTTCGGCTTCGGCATCATCTCGATGATCCTGGCCATCCCGCTCACCGCGATCGGCGTGGTGAACGCCGACCTGGAGGGCCTGGTCGTGGTCTGGGCGGGCATCTTCGGCGTCAACGCGGTCCACGCGGGGATGGGCTTCTCCTGGCTGCGGCGCGGCGGCAAGCGGAAGACGTCCGACTGGGACGACTGAAACAGCCTGCTCAGCCCTAGGGCGTGTTCACCCTGAGTGGTCCCCCGGGTCACGGCTTCGAGGCCGCCCGGATCAGCTGCAGCTGCCCGATCTCGGCGACGTTCTTCATCAGCTCGGCGTTCAGCCAGGCGATCATGTGTCCCACGGTGTTGTCCGGCGGGGTCTGCCACGGCAGTGTGGAGGCGGCGTCCAGATCGGCGTCGGTGAGCCGGTCGAGGACCGCCAGCCACTGGGTACGCAGATCCCGCAGCCAGGCGACGGCCGCCGGTCCGTCGCCCGGCCAGGTGACATCGGTACGCTCCCGGGGCGTACGTCCCTCCGCGTGGTCGATGGCAGTGCTCCACCACCAGCCGATGTGCCAGCTCACCCAGCCGATGGTGGGAACCGGCACGGGGTCGGGCTCGGTGTCGGCCCAGTCCGGCAGCCAGTTCCCCACGGTGTCCTGGCGCACCGTCCAGGTCAGGTCGGCGGGCTCCCACAGGAAGGCTTCGGGGTCGAGCCGCTCCAGGTGGTACTCGAACAGTGACCAGGTCATGTCGAACTGCCAACGCAGTAGCTCACAACGGGAATTCCTCATCGTTCGATCCTCGCACGCCGCCCCGGAGGGCAGCCGTCACATCGCCCGGTGCGGTGCATCGGGGTACGGCGCGCGACTGGCCGTCGCGTGAGCTGAACGTGGGGTGAATCCGCGCGAGCGTCGCGGGCTCACGCGAACGGAGACCCCTGCGAAACCACACCGGTGGATCACGGCCGAGGCCGCCGCCGGGTGACGCCCCGTAGCACCGCCCCTTCCGGCGCACCCGTCAGGCGCCCGTCCGGCACCCGTCGGGCACCCGTCAGGCGCCGGAGCCGGCCGCCGCGCCCGCCTCCTCCCCAGAGAAGCCGCTCTGACCTGCGTAAACACCCCTACGGGTAACCGTCGGATTTCCTATTGACAAGACCTTGACGCCGACAACAGGCGGCCCCTACGGTGCGATGAATACGTTTTCATAGTGGCTTCGCCGAGCCGTTGAAGCTGCCATCAAGCACCGAGATCCCCCCTGCCCCCCCCTGCGAGGAACCATGCACGCATCCCACGCAACTGGCACTGCCCGCAAGCGCAGAGTGACCGTTCCCCTGATCGCGGTGATCGCGGGTGCGCTGGCACTCGGTACGACCGCGTGCAACGTCCAGGACAAGCCGGGCGCCAAGGGAGCGGGCGGGCGGACGGACGTCCGGGTCGCGCTCGACTGGAAGAGCTATGTGGCCTACCACGCGCCCCTCATCGTCGCGGAGAAGAAGGGCTACTTCAAGAAGGAAGGGATCAACACCAAGCTCAAGCTCACCGGGGGTTCGAAGGACGGGGTGCAGGAGGTCGGCACGGGGAAGGCGGACGTGGGCTGGGTGGACCTCTCCACCGCGTCGTACTCGATGCTGGCCGGGCTGCCGGTGAAGGCCGTGGCCACGGTCCAGCACAAGAACGCCACCGGCCTGACCATGCTGGCCGACTCCCCGATCCGTAAGCCCGGCGACGTCCGGGGCAAGCGGATCGGCAGCACCCCCGGCGGCTCCGACTCCACGCTGGTGCCCGCCTTCCTGGCCGCCAACAACATCGACAAGGACGATGTGACCATCGTCAACCTGCCCGCCAACGGCAAGTTCGCCGCCCTGCTCGCCGGCGAGGTCGATGCCATCAGCGGCCAGGGCTACTACGCCGCGAGCGCCATCGAGGACGCGGGCAAGAAGTCCCGCACGATCCTGTACTCCGACGTCGGGGCGAACGTGCTCGACCACGGATTCGTCGCCTCCGAACGCTTCCTCAAGGGCAACGGCGAGACGACCACGGCGTTCCTGCGCGCCTACCGCCAAGGTCTGGACTACACCGCGAAGAACCAGGAGGAGTCCTGCCGCCTCGTCGCGGCCGAGTCGGGCGGCACCCTCACCGAGAAGTTCTGCCGCAGCCAGCTCAAGGGGTGGCTGGAACTGGTGCCGGGCGAGGACAAGAACGCCGCCTGGGGCACCAACAAGGAAGCCGAATGGAAGCAGACGCTCCATATCCTGAAGACCTACGGCGGCGCCGAGGGCGATGAGAAGCCCACCGACATGTACACCAACAAGTACCTCCCGGCGGACAAGTGATGGCCGCCAAGGGCGCCGGCGGAGGGCGCGGGAGCGAGCACACCGGCGCCGGGCGCGGGAGCGAGCGCACCGCCGAGATCCGGGTACGGGGCGTACACCGCGAGTACACCTCCAGGAAAGACACGACGGTGGCGCTGCGCGATGTCACCGCGACCATTCCGCACGGGCAGTTCGTCTCCCTGCTCGGCCCGAGCGGCTGCGGCAAGAGCACGCTCCTCCGGCTGATCGCGGGCCTGGAGCCGCCCAGCGCGGGCACGGTCGAGATCGGGAACGTGCCGGTCACCGGGCCCCACCCCGACCTCGGCATGGTCTTCCAGGAGGACCTGCTGATGCCGTGGCGCACGGTGCTCGACAACGTCCTGCTCCAGTCCGACGTACGCCGGGCCGACCGCACCGCGATGCGCGAGCGCGCCCACTCCCTGCTGCGCCAGGTGGGCCTCGACGGCTTCGAGAGCCGCTACCCGCGTGAGCTGTCCGGCGGGATGCGCCAGCGGGTCGGCATCTGCCGGGCGATCCTGCACGATCCGGCGCTGCTCCTGATGGACGAGCCGTTCGCGGCGCTGGACGCCATGACCCGGGACCAGATGGCGGTGGACCTCGCGGCCATGGCGGGGCAGCGTGACGCGACGGTGGTCTTCGTGACCCACTCCATCAGCGAGGCGGTCTTCCTGTCCGACCGCATCCTGGTGATGTCCGCGCGGCCCGGCCGGGTCGTCGCGGACATGGAGGTGGACCTGCCGCGCCCGAGGGGACTGCATGTCCGCGAGTCCTCGGAGTTCGCCGCGTACGTAGGCACCGTGACGGGTGTCTTCCAGGACCTGGGCGTCCTCCGCGAAGGCGCCGCCACGACCGAGCCAGGGAGCCGGCCATGAGCACTCGAACCCCGGCCGCCAAAGCCGCGACCCCGGTCGCCGAACCCCAGCGCCGGCGCCTGACCCGTATCGCCGCCACCCCCGGTGTCGCGCCGACGGTCATGATCGTGGGTCTCCTCATCGTGTGGGAGGCGTACGTCGCACTGTTCGACGTCCCCTCCTATCTGCTCCCGCCCCCGACCGAGATCGCGAAGGCGATGGTGGACGACTGGGGCCTGCTGTGGGACAACATGCTGGTGACGCTGGCCGAGACCATGCTCGGCTTTGTGCTGAGTGCCGTCGTCGGCGTCCTGCTCGCCGTGGCCATCGTCGCCTGGCCACTGGCCGGACGCGCGCTGTACCCGGTGCTCGTCGCCTCCCAGGTCGTGCCCAAGGTCGCGATCGCGCCCCTGATGGTCGTCTGGATCGGCACCGGGTTCACCCCGTCGTATCTGATCGCCTTCGTGATGGCGTTCTTCCCGGTCGTCGTGAACACCGTGCAGGGGCTGGAGGCGGCCGGCGAGGGGTCACGGAACCTGCTGCGGTCGATGGGCGCGTCGAAATGGCAGGAGTTCCACTATCTGCGGTTCCCCCATGCGGTCCCGTTTCTCTTCACGGGGCTTCAGTTGGCCATCTCGTTCGCGATCGTGGGGGCGATCGTCGGAGAGTTCGTGGGCAGCGACTCCGGACTCGGCTATCTGCTGATCGTCACCCAGGGGAACCTCCAGACCGACACCCTCTTCGCGGCCCTGGTCCTGCTGACCGTGATGGGTCTTCTCCTCTACTACGGCGTCGAACTGCTGGGCCGCCTGGTCGTCCGCTGGAAGTGACACACCGGGCCCGGCCCGGCTCCCCGAACCGAGCGGAGCCGAGCCGGGCCGGGCCCGGCCGGGCACCCGGCACCCGGCACCCGGCACCCGGCACCACCCGAACGCACCCCACCCCACTCCCCCTCATTTCACACTCCGCATTCCGCATTCCACACTCCGCATTCCACCGAACAAGGGACTCCACCACCGTGTCCACTCTCCCGACCGATCCGGTCTTCTTCACCGTCGACTGCCTTGAGTTCAGCAAGCCCGACCGGGCGCGCTTCGAGGAGTGGCGGCGAGGCAACGTCGGCTGTGTCCATGTGACCCTCGCCATCTGGGAGACGGCACGCGAGACCCTGTCGGTCATCGGGCAGTGGAACGACCTGCTGACCGCCAACGCCGACCTCATCGCGCAGGCCCGTACCGTCGAGGACATCGTGCGGATCAGCGAATCCGGTCGGACCGCCGTGCTGTTCGGCTTCCAGAACACCGCCCCGCTGGAGGACGACATACGCCTGGTCCGGGTGTTCGCCGATCTCGGCGTCCGGATCATGCAGCTCACGTACAACACCCAGAACAGCATCGCGGCGGGCTGCTGGGAGGACGACGACAACGGTGTCTCCAAGCATGTGGGCACCGGGTTCATCCGCGAGATGAACCAGGCGGGCATACTGATCGATCTCTCCCACTGCTCGGAGCGGAGCTGCCTCGACACCATCGACATCAGCTCGGCGCCGGTCGCGATCACCCACGCCAACCCCATCGAGTTCGTCGGCGACGGGGTGGAGCTGAACCGCCGGCCCAAGTCCACCGAGGTGCTGCGCAAGCTCGCCGACCGGGGCGGAGTCGTGGGACTGAGCCCGTACGTACGAATGCTGCGCGACGGCGTGGACACCAGCCTCGACGACTTCGTCGACATGATCCTCTGGACGGTGGAACGGATCGGCGTCGAGCACGTGGCGTTCGGCACCGACTTCTACACCGGCTACGGCAAGGACACGGTCAAGTGGTGGCGGGTGGGGCGGTGGGGCCGGGAGAGCCCGATCCCGATCGGCGACGGACCCGTGGTGGAGTGGCCTTCGTGGTTCCAGTCGCCCGAGGCGTTCCCGGGCCTGCTCGCGGCGCTGGCCGAACGCGGCCTCAGCACCGATGAGATCGCGCTGTTGTCCGGCGGGAACTGGATGCGGCTGTTCCGGCAGACGTTCCGGCCGGCCGGGGCCTGAGGTGCCCGCAGCACTCGCCGTAGCCGCCGTCCGTTCCCACGGTTGGTAGCATCGCGCGGATGCTGGACAAGTGCCCGTGACCCGGCGGGCGGGATGAGCAGGGACGGGC
>NZ_JBSGUP010000410.1:0-7365 GCF_053607985.1 Streptomyces sp. NPDC055078 | reverse complement strand
CGGCCGGGGAGGTCACCGCGGCCACGATCGTGTCGGTCACGAACGCGACCGAGTGTTCGTCGACCTCCTTGTGTTCGACGATGGTGCGGTAGTAGAAGGAGCCGTTGATCATCGCGGTGAGCAGTTCGACGTCGACGTCGGGACGGACCTCACCACGCGCGATGCCCCGCCGGACGATCACGCGCATCGCCGCGGGGAAGCGGTCGAGGAAGGTCCGGACCTCGCCGTGGAACTCCTCGTCGTCGGCGCAGGCCGCGACCATGCCCGCCATCGTCCGCCGCACCCCGGGCTGCCGGTACAGCTCCGCCCGGTCGCGCAGAAACGCGGTGACCTCGGCGCGGAACGAACCCAGATCGGGCACATCCCCGGGAACGACGAACCGATCGATCGCGGCGATCAGCACTTCCCTCTTGGCCGGCCAGCGGCGGTAGACGGTCGGCTTGCTGACCCCGGCGCGGACCGCGACGGCGTCCACCGTCACCGCCGCATAGCCCACCTCACCCCACAGCTCCAGTGCGGCATCGAGGATGGCGGCGGTGGTCCCGTCGTCCAGGGGGCGCCCCCGGCGCCGCTGTTGCCGCACGGACACCGTCGACTCCTCCGACTCCTCCTGAGCGCCACATTGATATACGTAACGTTAACGTTTCGTATATACGGACGTCAATGCGAGCCGACCGGTCCCGCGCCGGTGAGGAGGGTGGAGGCAGGACCGTGGCCGACGATCGGCCGTCCGGCGACAGGACGGGGCCGCCACCCCGCCGGACAGGAACCTCTTCGTGAGCGGTCCGGTCAGTGATCGATCCGGCGCAGCCCGGTGCGATAGTGCGCGCCCGCCTCGACATAGCCGCGGATCGCGGAATCCAGCCACGCCGGGTCGATCCGGCGTGCCCGCAGGGTCACGGGCACGCCGAGCGCCATGGTGTCCGCCGGCACCTCGAACCCCTCGGGCACCAGGGCCGCCGCGCCGACCACCGCGCCCGTGCGCACCACGGCCCGGTTGAGGGTGACCGATCCGGAGCCGATGAGACAGCGGCGCTCCACGGTGCAGCCCTCCAGATGCGCGTTGTGGCCCACCACGCACTCCGGGCCGATCACGGTCGGCCAGTCCGGGGTGGTGTGCAGGACGGTCCCGTCCTGGATCGAGGTCCGTGCCCCCACTTCGATACGTCCGCCGTGATCACCGCGCAGTACCGCGCCGGGCCAGATCGTGGCGTCCTCTCCGATGGCGACCCGCCCGATGACGACGGCGTCCGGGTGGACAAAGGCGCTCGGGTGGATCTGCGGCTCATCGGCTCCGAGAGCGTAGACGGGCATGGTGCGTCCTCCTCAACGCCCCCGGGCGGGTGCCGGAAGGCGGATGCGGCCGTGCCGGAGTGGCGTACCCGGTTCCGCGGGCGGCCTCGACATTAACGTTTCGAACATACCTGACCGATATTTGTCGCGACCCGTTCCGGTCACCGCAGGTCCCATACGCCGCCTCGGCCGGACGCGCGGTCCCGGTCAGTCGAGCCACTCCCGCAGCAGCCGCTGCCAGGAGGCGTCGAACCGTTCCCACTCCTCCCGCAGCACCCGGGCCGACCAGCGGGCGGGTGTCAGTTCATCGGGCAGCAGGGGGTCGTCCGCGAAGTGATGCGTCACCGCGGCGGCCACCATGAAGCCGGGCGCCAGGGCCTCGACGACGCACTCGTCCAGGTCGATCTGGGTCCTCGCCATCGACGCCCGCAGCGACTCGGCCAGTCGCTGCCAGGCCCGCAGGTCCCACAGCCGGCCCACCAGATCGGCCGGGTCCTGGTTGCCGGAGGCGATCATCGTCTCGCACTGCCGTCCGACGACCGCCCGGTCGTCACCGAGCCGCAGCGGATCCAGGTTCCTGGGCCGCATCCACAGCCCCTCGCGGTACTCGCCCAGCCGCAGATTGTGCATCGCCGAACGCAGCGCCACCCGGTCCCCCGCGTTCCGCCGGTCCAGCCGCACCATCTCCAGCTCGAACGTGCCGTCCCACGGCAGCATCTCCGGAACCCGGCTCATCGACTGCCGCACCCGCCGCCCCGCCAGCCGGCCCGCCAGCGCGTACCGGCCGTCGCTCATCATCAGCTCTCCCCCGGCGACCATGCGGGAGAGCGTGACCCGGGCCGTGGTGTCGGGAACCCCGAAAAGGCCGCAGAAGCGCACCACCTGACGGCTGGTCAGTCCTGCTGGATCACTGCCCAGCAGCGCGGACGCGATGATCGAACGGGCCTTCAACGGCCGCAGGCCCAAGTCCCGCCACATCAACTGATACTGGGAGACCTCGTTCGGCGTGCCCCCTCCTGTCGTCCCGGTCATCGTGCAGGACCACCCGCCCGTGCACCCAGGGGCCGGACACCCGGCATGGGCGGGCAGTGCGGTGTGGGGGTTGTCATCATCAGGTCCGTCTCGGTTCTGCTCTGGCGGTACGCGGTCAGGTACGGGCAGCGGGCGGGGTGCGGGCCGGCGCCGTACCGCCGGGCGCCCGCGCCCGCCCTGGCTGTGTCTTGTCCGTCTTCTTTATCAGATCTTCGCCGATGCCAGTGTGCCGGGAGCGAAAAGCGCCTCGGGTTCGATCCGCGACGGGATCAGCCCCTGCTCATGGGAGTAGCGGATGAACGTCCGCAGAGTCTCCCGGTTGCGCTCGATGCCGTAGGGCCAGTAGTCGTCGGCACCGAGCACCTCCCGCGCCTCCTCGGCCGCCGCGGTCAGCCAGGGCAGGCTGTACTTGAGGGCCGTGGTCTCCCGCAGATCGTCGAGCGCCCGCCGCTTGGACTCCTCGAACGCCTTGGTGAGCGACTGCGCGGCCCAGGGGTGGGCCTGGAGCACGTCCTGTCTGACGACCACGGTGTGCATGATCGGGAAGATGCCCGTCGTACGGTAGTAGTCCTGCTCGACCCGGACGTAGTCCTCGAACAGCCGCCGCACCCTGGGCGAACGCCGGGCGAAGCTGGAGGGCATGTGCGCGGTGTAGAGCGCGTCGATCTCCCCCGATTCGAGCATGTCGGACAGGGTCCGGTCGTCGCCGATGGGCTCGACCACGATGTCCGCCGGCAGGTCCATCGGCTGTTCGCGCCTGCCCGGCTGCTCCAGTCCGCCGGTGGCGTACCGGACGCTGTTCACCGGGACACCGTAGTGGTCGGCCAGCATGCCCTTGATCCACACCGCGGCCGTCATCTGGTACTCGGGGCAGCCGACGCGCTTGCCCACCAGGTCGCTGGGCGACTCGATGCCGCTGTCGGCGTTCACGTAGATACAGGAGTGCCGGAACATCCGGGAGGGAAAGACGGGGATGGCGGTGAACGGCCGGTCCTGAAGGCCGGCCAGCCTGGTGTACCAGGACAGGGACATCTCCGACGCCTCGAACTCGCCGAAGTGCAGCATGCGGAACGCGCTCTCCGGCATCATCAGCGGCAGATAGGTGAGGGCGATGCCCTCCGGTTTCACGGACTCGTCACTGAGCGCGCTGGTGCGGTCGTAGTCCCAGCAGGCGAGCGTCATCGGGATTCTGGCCATCGGTCACCTCTTCCGGTTCGTGGTGGTCGGGTCGGGGGCGGCGGTCACCATGGGTAGAACCCCTGACCGCTCTTCCGGCCGAGCTGCCCCCTGGCGACGAGGTCGCGCAGCAGCCCGGGCGGTTCGAAACGGCTGCCGAGGGTCTTGGCCAGATGCTCGGCGATACCGAGCCGGACATCGAGTCCGACGAGATCGGTCAGCCGCAGCGGGCCGACGGGATGGCGGTATCCGAGGACCATGGCGGTGTCGATGTCCTCGGCGGGTGCGACACCCTCCTCGACCATACGGATCGCCTCAAGGCCCAGCGCCACTCCGAGTCTGCTGGTGGCGAAGCCGGGTGAGTCCCGGACCACCACGGGTGTCTTGTCCATCGTCAGGACCCAGCCGACCGCCCTCGCGGTGACATCGGGTGCCGTGGCGTCCGTGGTGACGACCTCGACCAGGCTGCTGGCGGGGACCGGATTGAAGAAGTGGAGCCCGATGAACCGGCCGGCGGGGGGTGCGGCGAGGGACAGTTCGCCGATGGGCAGGCTGCTGGTGTTGGTGGCGATGACCGCCGACGCATCGACCGCGCGGGCGATGGCCGCGAGCACCTTCGTCTTCAGGGCGGGTGATTCGGAGACGGCCTCGACCACGAGTCCGGCGGACGCGGTGCCGTCGATCGACGTGGTCGTCACCAGCCGTGCCAGTACCCGGTCGGCGGGCGCGTCGAGGGTGCCCCGCTCGGCACTGCGCGCCACCGCGCGGGCCACCCTTCCCCGTGCCGCCGCGGCGGCTTCGGCGTCGGTCTCGACCAGTGTCACGGCGCTGCCCGCGAGCAGCAGGGCGTGGGCGATGCCCGAGCCCATCCGGCCGCCGCCGACGACGGCGGTCTCGGACGGCAGTGCCACCGCGGGGGCCTGCTGCCGCGCCGTCCGGCCACCGGGAGCAGGCACCCGTGGTGCCCCTGCGGGGGCGGGCCGCCGAGCCGGTGTCATGACGTCTCCCGGGCAGGCCCGCGCCCGGCGAAGTCGGCGATCAGCCGGTTGAGCCGCTCGCTCGCGTCGACCGGTACGAGATGGGCGGCGCCCTGGACGGTGGCGAGGGTGGCGTCCGGCATGGCTCCGGCGAGTGCCGCCCCGACTTCGGGGGGCACCACCCGGTCCTCGGCACCGTGGACCACCAGGGTCGGCGCCGTGATGGGGGCTGCCATGGACAGGGGCTCCCACCCGGCCAGTTGTCCCACCGCCTCCAGCGCCACCGGCAGCGGTGTCCCGGCGAACATACGGCCCAGCCAGGCCACCGTGGCGTCGGACACGTCATCGGCGCAGATGGCCCGCGCGGACTTGGCGGCGAAGTCCGGCCAGTCCCGCAGCATGGCCCTCGGCATCTTCCCGTACGGCGCCGTCGCCGCGCTCGGCACGCCGATCAGCACGAGTCCGCCGGCCCGCCCCGGATGCGCGGTCGCGAGTTCCATCGCCACGGCGGCTCCGTAGGCGAATCCGACCACCGTGACCGCCGGGGCCGACAGCTCCGCCAGCTCCGACAGCAGGTCGGCGAGATCGGCGGCGTGCCGGTCCAGCGAGTAGGGGCCCGCAAGCCCTGCGGATTCGCCGAAGCCCGCGAGATCGACGCCGACCACCGTGAAGGAGTCCGCGAGCGCCGCCTCCTGGTACATCCACATGCGCCGGTCCAGGCACCAGCCGTGCACGAACAGCACCACGGGGCCCTCGCCCCGGCGCTGGTAGCTCAGTCCGCGCCGCGACCGCGACCGCAGGTCCCGGGGCTCCGCTCCGTACGAACCCGTCATGAGGGAAGTCCCTTTCTCGCCCACTCCTGCACCGTCCCGGTCCGGAGCTTCCCGACGTGGTCGCGGGGCAGGGCCGCCACGAACTCGATCCGCCGGGGATACTTGTAGGGCGAGATCGCCCCTTTGACATGGTTCTGCAGCTCACGCGCCAGCACCGGTGAGGGCGGGTATCCGGGCGCCGGGACGACATAGGCGGCGACGATCTCCTGCCGCTCCGGGTCGGGGGCGCCGACGACACACACCTCCCGGACCCCGGGGTGGCTGCCGAGGGCTGCCTCGACCTCCGCGGGCACCACCTTGTAACCCGCGGTGCTGATCATGAAGTCGGTACGGCCCAGATAGGTCGCGTTGCCCGAGGGCTCATAGCGGATCAGATCGTCGGCGAGCGTCCAGCCCTCCACCACGTCCCGCCGCTGCAGTTCGGGGCGCCGCCAGTAGGTGAGCCCGCTCGGACCGCGCACGGCGAGCCTGCCGACCGTCCCGTCGGCGACCTGCCGGACACCAGGCCCGGGGTCCGGCTCCACGGCGAGTGCCGTGTACCCGGGGGACGCCCGGCCCAGTGAGGCCGGCTCGAAGTCCTCACCCTCGCGGGCGGCGAGGGCCCAGCCCGCGAACGCGGTACTGCCGAAGTTGTTCATCAGTTCGAGGCCGCGCTCGCGCCACTGGTCGCGTACGGGCGAGGGCCCGGAGGTCTGCCACATGGCGTAGGCGCGGTGCAGCGACGACACATCGAGGGACGGGTTCCGTTCGAGCGCGGACGCCAGTCCCGACCAGGCGATGGCCACGGCCGTGTACGTGCCCACCCGGTGGCGCCCGATGGCCTCGGCGACCACCTCCGGGTCCGCGAAGCGTTCGATGAGGACGGCGGTCGCGCCGTGCAGCAGGGTGAAGTTGGTGTGGAAGATGAACCCGAGAGCGTGCCCGACGGGGGCGGCGGCGGCCCACACCTCGCCCGGCCGCACCCCGGTGGCCCGCCCGGTGGCATGGCCGGCGAGCAGAAACCGGCGGTGTGTGTGGTAACAGCCCTTCGGCTGCCCCGTGGTACCGCCGGTGTGCCAGACGAGGGCGACATGGTCCCCGGAGCGCGGCGGTACGGTGAAGTCCGCGGGTGCCGACTCCACCAGCCTCGCCCAACTGGTGTACGGGGAGGACTCCTCGCCGGGTCCGTAGACCACGACCCGCTCGACACCGCCGCCGTCGACCGCCGCCGCCAGGTGTTCCGGCTCGGGGTCGTCGGCGTACGCGATGAGGAAGCGCGCCTCGGCGTCGTCCAGGAAGTACCTCAGCTCGGCGCCCTTGGCCTGAACGGGTGTGGGGACGACGGCACCGCCCGCCTTCCAGATCGCGATGGCCGCGACCAGGGCCTCGGGGCGGTTCGGCGACCGGATCGCGACCCGGTCGCCGAGCCGCAGTCCGAGGCCGACCAGCGCGCCCGCGAGCCGGCTGCTCTCCCTGGACAGCTCGGTGTAGGTCCACCGGCGTCCGGTCTCGTGGTGGATCAGCGCCGTGGCGGCGCCGAGTCCCGCCGCCACCTGGCGGTCGGACAGCTCGACCCCGGCGTTGGCGTACTCTCCGACGGGCGCCCCGGGAAGGTCGGTGTACACCGGCTGGAGCTCGGGCGGGACGAGGTAGTGATCCGGGATGCTCGTGCCCACGGGGTGGTTGTCTCCCACAGGGTGCTTCCCTCCAATCGTTCTGAATCCTTCGGGTTACTGGAGCGGGTTCTCCTCCGGCCGGCCGTGGTCCGCTGTGTCTTTCACCGGCCCGGTACGGCTCCGGTATGGCTCCCGTACGGTTCCGGTACGGCTCCGTACGGCCCGGCCGGAAGCGGTCAATGCGGTCCGGAGGCGAGCGCGTGCGGCTCGAACACCCTGCGCATCTCCGCGGTGACGGCCGCCAGATCGGGTCCGGCGGCGAGAACGCACCGGTCGGGCCGTACGACGGCGATGTCCGCGCCACGGCGGTCCAGCCAGCGGGACACCAGTTCACGGTCCGGGCCCAGCTCGTCGAGGGTAACCACGGCGGTGCCCTCGAAGGAGGACCACCAGCCGGCC
>NZ_JBSGUP010000409.1:0-7386 GCF_053607985.1 Streptomyces sp. NPDC055078 | reverse complement strand
CCATGGGATCCATGGTGGGCGGCGGCCTCAGCGGGGGAGCTGACCGGGGGTCTTCCCGGCTACAGCTCCTGGATGCGGATGTTGCGGTACGAGACCACGTCCGTGGTGCCGTGGACCTGGAGCCCGATGTGGCCCAGGGCGTACCGGCGGCCGTCGGTGCCGACGTCGTCGGAGCGCGGCGGGGTGAAGGTCTGCCCGGCCGTGTTCTCGAACTGGTTGATCAGCACACCGTTGCGGTAGACCGAGTACGACTGGCCGACCACCCGGATCTCGTAGTCGTTCCAGGTGCCCTTGGGGGTCACCCCGGCGCCCGCGAGCCCGACGCGGTCGAAGCCGTAGACCGAACCGGTCTTGTACATGTCGCCGTCGGGCCGGTCCAGGACCTGCACCTCATGGCCGTACTTGATGGCGACCCACTCGGGGCGCGGCTCCTCCGGGTTGTCGTGGACGTAGGGGAAGCGGACGAAGACACCGCTGTTGGCGTTGCCGGTGCCGGGCGCGTCGTCCCGCCACTGGAGCTTCAGCGAGAAGTCCCCGTACTGCTTCTGCGGGAGCCACAGCATGCCCAGGCCGCCCTTGGTGGTGCCGCTGGTCATCGTCCCGTCGTCGTTGAGGGCGAACGAACCGCCCCCGACGTGCTGCCACTTGTCGAACGACGACTTGGTGCCGTCGAAGATATCGCGGTAGCCGGTGTTCTGGCCGGGCTTGCCGATGCCGGACTTCTTGGCGGCGCTGTAGATCTTCCGGTGCTCACGGGTGTCGATGACGGCGTCGGCGAGGAGCCGGTCGAGCACCTGGTCCACGTGCTTGAGGAACAGCGCGTGGGACGACCAGGACTTCTCGTCCTCGATCAGCTCGTTGACCGTGCAGCGGCTGCGGGTCATCCGGTTGGGCACACCCGTGTCGACCGTGCCGACGATCACCGTCAGCCGTTCGTCCCACTCGGGACAGTTGGGGGCCGGGACCCCGCCGCCCTCGGCGACCGTGAAGGTCACCTTCTGGGCCGCCGAGGTGTTGCCCGCCTTGTCCGTCGCCCGGTGCAGCACCGTGTGGAAGCCCACCCGGTCGACGAGCACGGGGGCGGTGTAGGCGAGGTACGGGCCGCCGTCGAGGGAGTACTCGACCTTGTCGACCCCGGAGCCGTCGACGTCGGTCGCGTTGACCGTCACCTTGGCGCTGGTGATGTACGCGCCGTCGGAGTTCTGCTGGCCCGCCACATCCGCGCCGGTGACCGGCGGGGTGGTGTCGGGGGAGGGCGCGGGGACGACCGTGAAGTCGGCGGACTTCTCGGCGGCGGCGTTGCCCGCCTTGTCGGTCGCCTTGAAGCGCACCTTGTGGGTGCCGGCCGCGTGCACCATCACCGGGGCGGTGTACGGCTGCCAGGCACCGCTCGCGCCGATCGCGTACTCGATGGTGTTGACGCCCGAGCCGGTGTCGGACGCGGTCACGGTGACCGTGGCCATGTCCAGATACTGGCCCTGGTCGTTCCGCTCGCCGCTGACGGTCGCCGAGGTCTCCGGCGGCGTCTTGTCGTCGGTCGACGGGGCGGCCACCCGGAACTCCTCGGACTTCTCGGCAGCCGTGTTCCCCGCCTTGTCGGTGGCCCGGTAGCGGATCTTGTGGGTGCCGACCGTGTTGACGACCACCGGGGCGGTGTACGCCTGCCACGGCCCGTCGGCTCCCACGGCGTACTCGGTCTTCGCCACTCCGGAGCCCTCGTCGGTCGCCGAGACCGTGACCGTCGCCTGCCCGACGTACGCGCCGTCGGCGTTCTTGTCGCCGTCGACCTTCGCCGAGGTGACGGGCGCCGTGGTGTCCCCGCCGGTGCCCTCGGTGACGGTGAGGATGCCCTGCATCGTCCCGTGGCCGGGGATGGTGCAGTAGAAGCGGTAGCGGCCGGGCGTCAGGGTGACATCGACGCTGTGCTTGCCGCCCTTCTCGTCACCGGGGTTGGCGAGGATGTTCAGCGGTACGTCGTTGTTGTACTCCGGGTCCGACACATCGAAGGTCAGGGAGTGCGGCATCCCGGTCGTGTTGCCGGTCGCCCGGCTGTTCTCGAAGGTGATCGTCGTCTGGCCCTCCACCGCCGTGGTGGGGAAGGAGAGATACCGGTCGATCGGGTCGCCCGCGGTCCAGGTCAGTGTCTGTGCCGCGGCCTTCGCCTCTTCGCCGCCACGGGACCCGGTGCCCTGCCCGTACGCCGCCGCGGACATCAGCCCGACGACCATCGCGACGGAGGCCACCAGGGCCGTCCACATATGTTTCGCTCTGTGTCTCACCGTGCCGCCTTCCGTGCCAGCTTGTCGGCGGACGGCGTCGCCTCGCCGCCCTTGTACGTGATGTGCCACAGCGCCGATGTGGAGTGGGAGGTGAAGAACCCGCGCCCGTAGTCGAGGACGTAGAGCGAGCCGTCGGGTGCGAACTTCCAGTCCATGAGGTTGCGGATACCGCTGTTGCCGACCGGGATGATCTTCTTCAGCGATTCGGCGTGCACCGGGATGCCGCCCTTGCCCACGGTCTTGGGGTCGGTCAGCACCGCGTGCCGCGGCTGGTCACCGTCGTAGAAGTCACCGACGAACCACTTGCCGTCCCAGTACGAGGGCCACTTGGTGGCGCTGGTGCTCCCCGTGTCGTAGCGGTAGACCGGGCCGTTCATGGTCGCCTGGCCGCCGCCCTTGAGCCAGGGCATCAGCAGTTTCTGGTCCTCCAGCTTGTAGCTGGGCACGCCGTTGGCGTCGCGCGGGAAGTCGGGGCCGCCGCCCTGGGGCGCGTACCAGATCGTGTTGGGGGTGACGGGCGGCACATTCACCAGACCGTCGTTGTTGGGGGACTCGTTCTTGGGGGCCGCGCAGTTGTACCAGCCGAGCGGCTTGGTCGGATCGGTCAGGCCGCGGTCCCGGTAGGGCTGGTTGTTGCCCATGCAGAACGGCCAGCCGTGGTTGCCGGGCTTGGTGATGGCGGCGAAGGTGTCGTACTTGGCGGGACCCCAGGTCGTGGAGGGCGCCCCGGCGTCCGGGCCGACCCACCCCGCGTACAGGATGTCCGTCTTCTTGTCGACAAAGATCCGGGCCGGGTTGCGGACGCCCATGACATAGATCTCGCCACGGGTCTTGCCGCCGCCCTCGTCGGGTTCCTCACCGGTGAAGAGGTTCCCCGATGGGAGGGTGTAGGTGCCGTTCTTCTCGGGGCGGATCCGCAGGATCTTCCCGTTGAGGTTGTTGGTGTTGCCGGAGGTGCGGCGCGCGTCGGCGAACGAGAGCCCCTTGTAGTTCGGCTGCGGGTTGTTGCCCGAGTAGCCGTCGCTGAACCGGGAGGAGTTGTTGTCACCGGTCGCGATGTAGAGGTTCCCCTTCGAGTCCCACGCCATCCCGCCGCCCGAGTGGCAGCAGCTGTGGATCTGTACCGGCCACTTCAGCAGCACCTTCTCGCTCGCGAGATTGAGCTTGTTGGTGGTGAAGTCGAACTTGAAGCGCGAGACCCGGCGATCGGCGACACGGGTGTCGCGGTTGATCTCCGAGTGCGGGGTGTAGTGCAGATACACCCAGCCGTTGGTCATGAACGCCGGGTCCAGCTCGATGCCGAGCAGCCCCTCCTCGTTCTTGATCAGCTCATCGCCGCCGCCCTTGTTGCCGAAGACGGACAGCACCCCGGCGAGCGAGACCTTCTTCGTCTTCGGGTCGAAGACATGGATCTCGCCGTCGCCCTTGCCGATCTCGGGGTTGTTCCAGTCGGTGACGACCGGCTTGCTGCTGTCGCCGCCGCCGCGCCCGATGTAGAACACCCGCCCGTCGGGGGCGGTGACCAGTCCGTGCGGTTCGCCGATCTGGTCGTTCTGCCCCGGCTGATTGGGCTGGGTGACCCGCTCCGCCGTGTAGTTGGCGTTGATGGTGGCCTTGCAGTCGGCGCGCGAGATACGGCTCGTCCAGGCCAGCGCCCCGCGCAGATGGTCGCGGAAGTCGGTCTCCGAGAAGCTGTCGACCGTACCGCCCATCCCGGTGTAGAAGGAGCGCCCGCCGTCGTAGTCACGGCACCAGGAGATCGGCTTGTCCCAGCCGTTGGCCCCGGTGCCCGGTTTGTACGAGGTCTCCTTGAGCCGGGCCACGGTGTGCACACTGCCCGACGGGTTCACCGACCAGTTGAACCACTTGTCGGGGCGCTTCCACTGGAGCGGCAGGGACCGGGTGGCCGGATGCTGACGGTCGCCGACCTCGATGACGGCCCGCTGGACCGTGCTCGGCGCCCCTGTCGGGCGTGCGCCGACGAGGCCGGTGAACCACTCGGAGTACGGTTCGGTCCGCGCCGCGTCATGGACGCCGAGGAAGCCGCCGCCCGCCTCCATGTACTGCTCCAGGCCGGACTCCTGCTCGGGGTCGAGCACATCGCCGCCGCCCGTCAGGAAGACGACCGCGTTGTACTTGCCGAGCCGGGCGGCGTTGGTGAACACCGAGGCGTCATCGGTTGCCTCGGTGGCGAACCGGCCCGCCGCCGGGCCGGTCTGACCGATCGTCTCGATCGCCTGGATACCGGCGTTGACGATCGGCGACTCATCGGTCGCCGAGCTGTGGAAGACGAGGACCCGCACGTTCTTGCCGCCCGGGGGCGACGGGAGGGACAACGTTGTCGCCCTCGGTTCCGGTGGTGGCTTGGCGGAGGCGATATTGCCCCCGCCGAGCAGGGACACGGTCAGGGCGCCGACCCCAAGGGCCGCCGCCAGCGCGTTTCTTCGGGATCTCGACCTGTGATCCGGAGCGTGCTGCATGTGGTCACCCACCCCTCTTCGGTCACAACAACAGCCTGGAAGCTAGACCCCTTTCGGCAGTTCGCCAATAGCTACGACCGAAAAAGAACGAACTTTGTCCTGGGCGTGGATAAACAATGATCCTCCGGCTACCGTATGGCCGTCCCCGGGGTCCCATGTGCCCCGCAATCTCCGGAACAGAGTGGAGAGTTCGGCATGGACAGACGGAGCTTCAACCGACGGCTGCTGGCGGGAAGCGCGGTCGCGGCCACCGGAGCGACCTCGTTGTCCCTCGCGTCCGCCCCGGGCGCGGCAAGTGCCCCATTGGCGGCGGGGACACCGAAGACGGCACCGGCCGGCGGCCGGGTACGCCGTATGAAGCTGTACGCCGAGAAGCTGGCGGACGGCTCGATGGGCTACGGCCTGGCGAAGGGCAAGGCGACCATCCCCGGCCCGATGATCGAGCTGATCGAGGGCGACACCCTGCACATCGAGTTCGAGAACACCATGGATGTGCCTGTGAGCCTGCATGTCCACGGCGTCGACTACGACATCGCCAATGACGGCACCCGGCTCAGCCGCAGCCATGTGGAGCCCGGCGCCACCCGCACGTACACCTGGCGCACCCATCTGCCGGGCCGGCGCGCGGACGGCACCTGGCGGCAGGGCAGCGCGGGCTACTGGCACTACCACGACCATGTGGTGGGCACCGACCACGGCACACACGGTCTCCGCAAGGGCCTCTACGGCCCGCTGGTGGTCCGCAGAAAGGGCGACATCCTCCCCGACAAGCAGTTCACCATCGTCTTCAACGACATGTTGATCAACAACAAGCCCGCCGACGCCAGCCCCGATTTCCGGGCCACGGTGGGCGACCGGGTGGAGATCGTCATGATCACTCACGGCGAGCTGTACCACACGTTCCATATGCACGGACATCGCTGGGCGGACAACAGAACAGGACTGCTCCAGGGGCCCAACGACGTCAGCCGGGTGATCGACAACAAGATCACGGGCCCCGCCGACTCCTTCGGCTTCCAGGTGATCGCCGGGGAGAACGTGGGCGCGGGCGCCTGGATGTACCACTGCCATGTGCAGAGCCACTCGGACATGGGCATGGCCGGGCTGTTTCTGGTGGCGAAGCCGGACGGCACGATTCCGGGGTACGACCCGCATCACGGGGTCCAGCCGAAGACGCAGCCGGAGTCGCAGCCGGAGTCGCAGCCGGAGCCGCAATTGGAGTCCCAACCGGAGTCGCAACCGGAGTCCCGGGCGAAGCCGAGCGGGCACGCGGGGCACTGACCCCGCTACGGGTGCGGGTGCGCGCCATCGGTAGCAGACTCGGGAGCGACAGGCCAACGGGACCCTACGAAGGAGCGCACCATGCTCACCACCCGTTACGTCACCGGCGCCCCGAACTGGATCGACCTGGGCACCCCGGACATCGACGCGGCGAACAGGTTCTACGGCGGCCTCTTCGGCTGGACCTTTCAGTCGGCCGGGCCCGAGGCGGGCGGGTACGGGATGTACCAGCTCGACGGCCAGACCGCGGCGGGCGCCATGACCGTCCCCCCGGAACAGGGCCCGCCCGCCTGGAACGTCTATTTCCAGTCACCTGACGCCGACGCCACGGCCGAGGCGGTCCGCAAGGGCGGCGGCACCGTCCCGCTCGACCCGATGGACGTCTTCGACCTGGGCCGGATGGCCGTCTTCACCGACCCCGCCGGTACGACCTTCTCGACCTGGCAGCCCGGCCGGAACAAGGGCCTCGACCTGATCAACGTCCCGGGCTCCCTGTGCTGGCTGGAGCTGTACACCCCCGACCAGGAAGCCTCCCTCGCCTTCTACTCCACCGTCTTCGACTGGGGCACCTCCGCGATGCCCTTCCCCGACGGCTCCGGCACCTACACGATGGTCCACCCCTCCGCCGCCGGCGTCGACGCGATGTTCGGCGGCCTCGTCCCCCTGGAGATCGACCCCATCGAGTCGGATGCGCACTGGCTGCCCTACTTCGAGGTCTCCGACTGCGATGCCACGGCCGCCCGCGCGACGGAGCTGGGCGGCACGGTCCGGATGGCCCCGGTCGACATGGAGGGCGTCGGCCGTTTCGCCAAGCTGACGGATCCCGCGGGGGCGCGGTTCGCGCTGATGCAGGGAGTGCAGTAGCACCTCGCGGACCCGGCGGTGCGACCCGGCGGTGCGACCGGGCGGTGCGACCGGGCGGTGCGACCCGTATACGCGCAGGGCGCACCTCATGGACCCGAAGCGCGCGCCCGGCGGGCCCGGCGGTGTTGATCCCGCATTGATCCGGCGTTTATCGGTCTGGGTGAGGGTCGGCGGTATGCCGATAGATTCCACCGACGACGAACTCTCCTGGCAGGAGACAGCACTGTGCGCACAGACAGGACCGGAGTTCTTCTTCCCGGCCCCCGGGACCTCGACACGAGAGGCGAAGCGCCTGTGCAAGGCGTGCGAGGGGAGGGTGGAGTGCTTGGAGTTCGCGCTGAGGCACGATGAGAAGTTCGGGGTGTGGGGTGGGCTGTCGGAGAAGGAGCGGGAGCTGCTGAAGCGGGGGCGGCAGTGACTCCGGCCGGCAGTGACTTCTGTTGGCTCGACTCCCGCCGGCTCACTCCGAGTGACCCCGCCTG
>NZ_JBSGUP010000408.1:0-7393 GCF_053607985.1 Streptomyces sp. NPDC055078 | reverse complement strand
ACGGCCCCGGTGTCCACGCCGTCGTCGGCCCGGTGCTGGACGAGCTGCCGCACCCCGCCGACACCCTCGTACGCCGGCTGGAACGGGTCGGCAGCGGCAGCCTGGCCACCGGCGCGAAGGTACGGCTGACGCCCCGGCTCCACACCGGCGACCCGGCCGGGTCACTCGGCATCGGCCACCAGGAGGTCAGCATCCCGGGCGAACTCGGCCCCATGCCCGCCTGGTTCGTCCCCGGAGCCCGTGACACCTGGGTGATCGCCGTGCACGGGCTGGGCGCCACCCGGGAGCACCCCATGAACCTCCTGCCGTTTCTGCACGGCAGGCGCATCCCGGTGCTCGGAATCGGCTACCGGGGCGACCCCGACGCCCCCAGGCCCCCCGACGGCCTCGGGCACCTCGGTGACACCGAATGGCGCGATCTGGATGCCGCCCTCCGCTTCGCCGTCCGCAACGGCGCTGTCCGCGTCGTCGTGCACGGTTGGTCGACCGGCGCCACGATGGCGCTGCACGCCGCCGCCGACTCCGCCCTGCGGGACCGCATCGGCGGGCTGGTCCTCGACTCACCCGTCCTGGACCAGCTGGCCACCCTGCGCGCACTTGCCGCCGCCCGCCGGACCCCCGCGGCCCTGCTGCCGCTCGCCGTCAGGGCGGCCCAGGGCAGGGCGGGGCTGCGCGGCGAGCCACCGCACGCCCTGGCCGACCCGCAGGTCCTGCGGGTGCCGACACTGATCGTCCACGGCCCGGACGACACCCTCGCTCCCTGGGGCCCCTCCCGCGAACTGGCCGCCCGCCGCCCCGAACTGGTCAGCCTCCACACGGTCCGCGACGCCCCGCACGCGGCCATGTGGAACGCCGACCCGGCTGGCTACGAAGAGGCGCTCCGCCGATTTCTCACCCCCTTGATGTAGGCATCGGCCCCGATCTTGATGAGGCCCTGTCAGAGCCGTCGACGGGACCGGTCAACGCTTCGCCCACCAGGTTCCGTTTGGGCTTTCGGGCCCTCAGCGGGAAGACTGCTCCCTGTGACGTCCCGAAAGCCTGATGAGCAATTGGCGCGCAATTCCAGACTCCGTCTTGTCCGCCCGAGGCCACTGGCCAGCGCCCGGACGGCCGTGACGACCCGGCGCACACGGCCTGCCCCCAGGCCCCCGGAGGGCACTCCGCCGCCCGCGGAACTGGCCCGCCAGGCGAGAGAAGTGCTCGCCGACGCCGTCCGGATCGCGCGCTGGGCGGCCGTTGAGCGGGATCCGAGCACCGCGCCCCGCGCCGTCCCGGCCCGGGAACGGGTCGCGGCCGCACTGGACCTGACACCGCTCCAGGTGAGTGTCGGCTGGGACCGCGCCCGCCTCGCGGGCCTGGTCGAGCTGCACGGCGGCACCGCCCGCCCCGGCTGGCGCCTGCGCGCCTGGGACCGCGACGACATGGCCGTCCTGCGCGGCTGGGTCGCCCTCTTCGACGCCTGGTCGCTGGCTCACCCGGCGCCCGACGACGTCGCCCCCACCGCAGTCGCCGAGGTCGTCGAAGCGGTCCCCCAGCTCCTCTCCCTCCTTCAGCTCTCGGCCGGACCCGTCCTGCTGCCCGCGCTGCTCGATCTGCTGGAGCAGCGGGTCGCCGAACTGCGCGAGGAGCGCTGCGAGATCCCCTACGGGCCGCGGCAGCTCCTGCCCACCCAGGACACCGGGCCCGATGCCGCCGCCCACCGCGCCCACCCGGATTCCGCTTCCGCGCCCGCCGCGGCCCCGGATGCCCTCGCTGAACCCTCACCCGGCGCGGGCAGGGACCCCCTCACCGGTCCGGCACCCGGCGCTGCCCGGGATGCCCCAGCCCCTTCCGCACCCGGTACGAGCCAGCCCCCCTTCACTCCTTCCGCACCCGATACGACCCAGCTCCCCCTCGCCGCTTCCGCACCCGGTACGAGCCCGGTCCCTCTCGCCGGACCCGCACCCGCTGATGTGCCTGTGACCCTCCTTCTCGACTGGGCCCTGGAGGGCCTCTCCGCCGTCGGTGCCCTGACCCTCGACCGTGGCCGGTCCGCCACCCTCACTCCCCTCGGCAACTGGGCGGTCTGGGTCAAGCTGGAGCAGATCTGCGTCGCCGCCCAGAGCCCGGCCGGCAATATCGAGCAGTCCGCCGACGACATGCTCCGCGGCTGTGCCCGCCTCACCCCCGGGCCCGCCAGGGTCGAGTACCGCGCCTGGCTGGCCGCCAGGACCGTCTCCAGCGCCGTGACCGAACTGCTCGGCGTCGCCCGGGGCGAGGACGCCCTGCTGCGCGGCCTCGCCTTCGAGGCGCTGCGGGTCGTCGGCGCCCCCGCCGAGGCGGAGGTCCGCACCGCGGCGGACGAGCCCTCACTGCGCCCCTACGCACTCCTGTGGCTGGCGGAGTACGAGGGGGTGGACGCCGAGGACGCCCACGATGTGCTCACCCGCGAGGAGTCGACCTGGCTGTGGGTGGACACCGCCGCCGCCGTCGCCGACCACGGTGAGCCACAGTTGCTGCTGCGCCATCTCGACTCCGCCGTCCAGGGCACGGTCCCGGCGCTGCTGGAAGAGGTCCGCGCCGGAGGCCACCCCCGCACGGTCCAGGTCCTGGTAGCCCTGGCCGCGGCCCACCCCGACCCGGCCCTCGCGAAGGCCGTGCGCCGGGCCGCGTTCCAGGTCCACACCGGGGGCGCGTAGCCCCCTCCGGCACGACAGGGTCCGTTCACGGCCCCGCACTCACACCGGCGCCCCGGCCGCACCCGGGGCGCGGCTTCCGCCCCCGGCACCGGAGCCGCCACCAGCGGCCTATATCCCCCCGGTCCCCTCGGGCCGGTACGTCCCGAAGCTCCACACATTGCCTTCCAGATCCCGCGCCATGTAGTCGCGCGCCCCATAGCCCTCGTCGGTCGGCGGCATCACCACATCGACCCCGTGCTCCACCGCCCTGCCGTGGTGCGCGTCGACGTCGTCGACGTGGACGAAAACGCCCGTGGGCCCCTGGCGCTCCATCAGCTTGTCGAACTTGCTGCCCGTCCCCTTGCTGCCCAGCATCACCGTGCCGTTGCCATACCTCAGCTCGGCGTGCGCGACCCTGCCCTCCCCGTCCTCGTACACCGCGCTCTCCGTGAAGCCGAACGCCTCGGTCAGCTGCTTGATCGCGGCTTTCGCGTCCGCGTACACCAGCGTCGGACAGATGCTCGGTGACTGCGCCATCTTCCTCACTCCTCATGTGCTCGCGCCGCACTCGACGGTGCTGGATGTGACCTGTGACTCAGTCTGGCACCCACCACTGACAATGCCCCCTGGAGCGGAATCGCCCCAGGTCAGACGCCAGTCGTCACGGACCCCCGCCGGACCCCCGCCAGACCTCCGCCACCGCGTCCGCCCGTCCCGGATGCCGGCGTCCGCCTCCCGGACCGACCCGTCCGGGCAGTGACCCGGAGGGGTCCGTCCGGTGGTCTCCCGGAGGGTCCGCCCGGTGGCCCTCCGGCGGAGTGTGCCCGGTCACATCCCGACCGGTGACGGGATAAACCACTTGCAGCCCCCCGTTAGACTGGCCCTCATGGCCATTCTCCTTGTGCATTAGCCGGCGTCGAAGCTCCCGCGACCCGTCCTTCCGCCGTCCATACCGCCCTGGAGTCTGTCCGTGATCACCGCTTCCGGCATCGAGTTGCGCGCCGGTGCGCGCATTCTCATCGAGTCCGCGTCCTTCCGTATCGCCAAGGGCGACCGCATCGGCCTGGTGGGCCGCAACGGCGCCGGCAAGACCACCCTCACCAAGTGCCTCGCGGGCGAGGGCGTGCCCGCCGGTGGCGCCATCGCCCGCTCCGGCGAGGTGGGCTACCTCCCGCAGGACCCGCGCACCGGCGACCTCGACACCCTCGCCCGCGACCGCATCCTCTCCGCCCGCGATCTCGACTCCGTACTGAAGAAGATGCGCGAGAACGAGGACCGGATGGCGAACGGCCAGGGCGCCACCCGCGAGAAGGCGATGAGGAGGTACGAGCGCCTGGAGACGGAGTTCCTCACCAAGGGCGGATACGCCGCCGAGGCCGAGGCCGCCACCATCGCTGCCGCGCTCGGACTGCCCGACCGGGTGCTCGGCCAGCCTCTCCATACGCTCTCCGGCGGCCAGCGCCGCCGGGTCGAGCTGGCGCGCATCCTCTTCTCGGACGCGGACACCCTGCTCCTCGACGAGCCGACCAACCACCTCGACGCCGACTCCGTCGTCTGGCTGCGCGACTACCTCAAGACCTATCGCGGCGGTTTCATCGTCATCTCCCACGATGTCGACCTGGTCGAGACGGTCGTCAACAAGGTCTTCTACCTCGACGCCAACCGTGCGCGCATCGACATCTACAACATGGGCTGGAAGCTCTACCAGCAGCAGCGCGAGGCCGACGAGAAGCGCCGCAAGCGGGAGCGCCAGAACGCCGAGAAGAAGGCCGCCGCCCTCAACTCGCAGGCCGACAAGATGCGTGCCAAGGCCACCAAGACCGTCGCCGCGCAGAACATGGCCAAGCGCGCCGAGCGGCTGCTCGCCGGTCTGGAGGAGGTGCGGGTATCCGACAAGATCGCCAAGCTGCGCTTCCCCGATCCCGCGCCCTGCGGCAAGACCCCGCTCACCGCGGAGGGGCTGTCCAAGTCGTACGGATCGCTCGAAATCTTCACCGATGTCGACCTCGCGATCGACAAGGGGTCCCGGGTCGTCATCCTCGGGCTCAACGGCGCGGGCAAGACGACCCTGCTCCGGCTGCTCGCCGGGGTGGAGCAGCCGGACACCGGCGCGGTCACTCCCGGGCACGGCCTCAAGCTCGGCTACTACGCCCAGGAGCACGAGACCCTCGACCCGGACCGTACGGTCCTGGAGAACATGCGCTCCTCCGCGCCCGACCTCGATCTGGTCGAGGTGCGCAAGACACTCGGCTCGTTTCTGTTCTCCGGTGACGATGTCGACAAACCGGCCGGAGTCCTCTCCGGCGGTGAGAAGACCCGGCTGGCGCTCGCGACCCTGGTCGTCTCGTCCGCGAACGTCCTGCTCCTCGACGAGCCCACCAACAACCTCGACCCGGCCAGCCGCGCCGAGATCCTCGGGGCGCTGCGCACCTACCAGGGCGCCGTCATCCTCGTCACGCACGACGAGGGAGCGGTCGAGGCGCTGGAGCCGGAGCGGATCATCCTGCTGCCGGACGGTGTCGAGGATCTGTGGGGCGCGGACTACGCGGATCTGGTGGCACTCGCCTGACCGCGCTGAGTCACCGGCGGTCGTCCGCCGGTGACCGCGGACCGGCCGCCACCGGCCCGGGACCGACCGCGGCCGACCAGGATGACCGGCTGGCCATCACCTACAGTGACGAATGATCCGATGGTCATTCGACCGCCGGGTGCGGATCACTGGCCGCCGGCCAGTGATCGACGACCGGCGCGCACCCTGATCCACTTCGTATGGATCATTCGGCTCACGGGTGATCCATCATCTGAGTGAGGGCGTCTCGTACCCCGGCGCGGAGACCTGCGGATCGACTCCGTCCGTGTCCATGCCGGGGCCCGCTCCCGCTTACCGTCTCTGACCTGGAAGTTCCCGGATCAGATCGCTCTGACGTGCGGACATGGCCGTACGGAATGAATGATTCCGGATGTGGCGGTCACATAGCGCATGCAAAAGCTCCTTCCATGGACCTTGCCGAATGGGTGGCCAGACAGCGCGCAAGGGGTGATCATGAGAAGTCCAGAGCGCACTTCCCATGAGGAGGCACGGGTGGCCGAGACTCTGAAGAAGGGCAGCCGGGTAACCGGCGCCGCGCGCGACAAGCTCGCGGCAGACCTGAAGAAGAAATACGACTCCGGTGCCAGTATCCGGGCGCTGGCCGAAGAGACCGGCCGTTCCTATGGATTCGTCCATCGGATGCTGAGCGAGTCCGGAGTCACGCTGCGGGGACGCGGCGGAGCCACGCGAGGTAAGAAGGCCGCCTCGGCCTGATTTCTCCAGGCTCCTTCGGTCCATCGGTTCTCCGGTGGCGACCCGGTCGGTCGAACGGTCGGCCGGGTGGTTACCGTCGGGTTGTTACTGTGCGGTCACTTGGCATCGACCGCACCGACTGCACCCGATCGAACCGGAGGCGTCCCATGACATCGCTCGACTCTGCTCGTGACTCCGTGCTGGATGAGGACGGCGTACGACTCACCGTCGAGGACGCGGTCGCCACGGTGACCCTGACCAACCCCGACAAGCGCAACGCCCAGTCTCCCGCTCTGTGGCGGGCGTTGACGAACGCGGGGCGGTCACTGCCGGGCACCGTGCGGGTCGTGGTGCTGCGCGGTGAGGGCAAGTCCTTCTCCGCGGGCCTCGACCGGCAGGCGTTCACGCCCGAAGGCTTCGACGGCGAGCCCTCTTTCCTCGATCTGGCACGGGGTTCCGACGCGGAACTCGACGCTGCCATCGCCGAGTACCAGGACGCGTTCACCTGGTGGCGACGCAGTGACCTCATCACGATCGCCGCCGTACAGGGGCATGCGATCGGTGCGGGCTTCCAGCTCGCTCTCGCCTGCGATCTGCGGGTCGTGACGCGGGATGTGCAGTTCGCCATGCGTGAGACCAGCCTCGGTCTCGTCCCCGATCTCACGGGCACCCATCCGCTGGTGGGGCTCGTCGGCTATGCCCGCGCGCTGGAGATCTGCGCCACGGGCCGCTTTGTGCACGCCGATGAGGCCGAACGCACGGGCCTCGCCAATCTGGTCGTGCCCGACGGGGAACTCGACGAGGCCGTACGGGATCTGGCGTCCGCGCTGCTCGCCGCCCCCCGCGACGCGGTGATCGAGACAAAGGCGCTGCTCCAGGGGGTGACGGGGCGTTCGTACGAGGAGCAGCGCACCGCCGAGCGCGCGGCCCAGGCGCGCAGACTGCGGGACCTCGCGGGCATCGGCGACTGAGCCGCGGGGCGCGCTTCAAACCCCGCCCGGCCAGTGGCGAAGTGGCTGCGGGACCGAGCGGCCCCGCCGCCGACCGCTCATACGCCCAGGGCCGTGACCAGGACCGACACCGGACGGCCGTCGCCCAGCGCCGCTGTCACCGCCTGCCGTACCGCGCGGACCACGTCCAGGGGCCGGTGGCCGGCCGCCGTCGCCACCTCGACGCGGACATGGTCCGACGCCAGATGCAGCGCCGAGCCCAGGGTGGCCGTCAGATGGGCGACACCGGGTGCCGTGGCGGCGGCGACGGCGGCCGGACCGTCCGGAGTCACCGGACGCCCCCCGACAGGACTCTCCCCGGCGGCACCCGAACGGACCCCGCCCTGCGGTTCGTCGCCCGGAACGGCACGCGCGGCCGGCCCGCCGGGCACGGTCACCGGCTCGCCGGCGGGCCCGTCCAGCAGATCCGTCACCCGCAGATCCACGGCGACGATCACCAGATC
>NZ_JBSGUP010000407.1:0-7407 GCF_053607985.1 Streptomyces sp. NPDC055078 | reverse complement strand
CCATCCTCCGGACCGGCGGGGCTTCCCCATGACGTAAGGGCCCGCCGGTCCGGAGGCCCAGCACCTCCGGACCGGCGAGAGGACTCCGGCCGCTACTCCGTACCGCCTCGGCGGGCGATTTTGTTGCCGAGCCAGACCAGGGGGTCGTATTTGCGGTCGACCGCGCGTTCCTTAAGGGGGATGAGGGCGTTGTCGGTGATCTTGATGCCCTCGGGGCACACCTCCGTGCAGCACTTGGTGATGTTGCAGTAGCCGAGACCGTGCTCGTCCTGGGCGGTCTTCTTGCGGTCGAGGCCGGACTCGGCCGCCGCGTCCAGGGGGTGCATGTCCAGCTCGGCGACTCGCATGAGGAAGCGTGGTCCGGCGAAGGCGGGTTTGTTCTCCTCGTGGTCGCGGACCACGTGGCAGGTGTCCTGGCACAGGAAGCACTCGATGCACTTGCGGAACTCCTGGGAGCGGTCCACATCGACCTGCTGCATGCGGTAGTCGCCTGCCGCCACCCCGGGCGGGGGTACGAAGGAGGGGACCTCCCGTGCCTTGGTGTAGTTGAAGGTCACATCGGTCACCAGATCGCGTACGACGGGGAACGCCCGCAGCGGGGTCACGGTGATCGTCTCCTCGCGGGAGAAGACCGACATCCGGGTCATGCACAGCAGCCGGGGCCGGCCGTTGATCTCCGCGCTGCACGAGCCGCATTTGCCCGCCTTGCAGTTCCAGCGGACGGCGAGGTCGGAGACCTGGGTGGCCTGGAGGCGGTGGATGATGTCGAGGACGACCTCGCCCTCGTTGACCTCGACGGAGAAGTCCTTAAGCTCCCCGCCTTCCTGGTCACCGCGCCACACCCTGAAGCTGGCCTGGTACGAACTCACTCGTATAGCTCCTCTTCGGCGAGGTACTTGACCAGCTCTTCCTTGTCGAAGAGAGCGAGCAGGTCCGGACGGATGGGGTCGGTCGTCGTGCGTTCGAGTTCGATCTGGCCGCGCTTGGGATCGGTCGCCGCCAGTTCGCCCGTGGGGTCGACCAGCCGGCACAGCAGATTGACCCGGCGCCACTCGCGGTCCATGCCGGGACGATCCTCGCGGGTGTGGCCGCCACGGCTCTCGGTCCGCTCCAGCGCGGCGAGCGCGATGCACTCGCTGACCAGCAGCATGTTCCGCAGGTCCAGTGCGAGGTGCCAGCCGGGGTTGAACTGGCGGTGGCCCTCGACCCCGGCGTGGCGGGCCCGGACGCGCAGCCCGGCCAGTTTCTCCAGCGCGTCGGCCATCTCGCCCTCGCGGCGGATGATGCCGACCAGGTCGTTCATGGTCTGCTGGAGTTCCTGGTGGAGGGTGTACGGGTTCTCCGGCCGGCCGGCCGCATCGGGGTGCTCCGCGCCGAAGGGGCGCAGTGCCTCAGCCGCTGCCGTGTCGATCTGGGCCTGGTCGACCGGTGGCCGGTCGGCGAGCCCCGCCGCGTAATCGGCGGCGTGCAGTCCCGCGCGGCGGCCGAAGACGAGCAGATCGGAGAGCGAGTTCCCGCCGAGGCGGTTGGAGCCGTGCATACCGCCCGCGACCTCGCCCGCCGCGAACAGGCCGCGCACCCCGACCGCCGCCGCGCTGTCGGAGTCGACCGCGATACCGCCCATGACGTAGTGGCAGGTGGGGCCCACCTCCATGGCCTCCGCCGTGATGTCGACATCCGCCAGCTCCTTGAACTGGTGGTACATCGACGGCAGCCGGCGCTTGATGACCTCGGCGGGCATCCGGGTCGACACATCCAGGAACACCCCGCCGGCCGGGGAGCCGCGCCCCGCCTTGACCTCGGAGTTGATGGCGCGCGCCACCTCGTCGCGGGGGAGCAGCTCGGGGGGACGCCGGTTGTTGTCCGGGTCCTCGTACCAGCGGTCGCCCTCGTCCTCCGACTGCGCGTACTTCTCCTTGAAGACATCGGGGATGTACTCGAACATGAACCGCTTGCCCTCGGAGTTGCGCAGCACTCCGCCGTCTCCGCGCACCGACTCGGTGACGAGGATGCCCTTCACCGACGGCGGCCAGACCATCCCGGTGGGGTGGAACTGCACGAACTCCATGTTGAGCAGCGGCGCCCCCGCCAGCAGCGCGAGCGCCTGGCCGTCGCCGGTGTACTCCCACGAGTTCGAGGTCACCTTGAAGGACTTGCCGATGCCGCCGGTCGCGAGGACGACCGCCGGGGCCTCCAGGGCGAAGAACCGGCCGGACTCCCGCTCGTAGCAGAAGGTGCCGGAGACCCTCCCGTCCGGTCCGTCGCCGTCCTTGAGGATGCGCGTGACGGTGCACTCCTGGAAGACCTTCAGCCGGGCCTCGTAGTCCCCGAACTCGGCCTTGTCCTCCTGCTGGAGCGAGACGATCTTCTGTTGCAGCGTACGGATCAGCTCCAGGCCGGTCCGGTCGCCGACGTGTGCCAGCCGTGGGTACTCATGGCCGCCGAAGTTGCGCTGGGAGATCTTTCCGTCGGCGGTGCGGTCGAAGAGCGCTCCCCAGGTCTCCAGCTCCCAGACCCGGTCGGGGGCCTCGCGGGCGTGCAGCTCGGCCATCCGCCACTGGTTGAGGAACTTCCCGCCGCGCATGGTGTCGCGGAAGTGGACCTGCCAGTTGTCCCCGGAGTTCACATTGCCCATGGAGGCGGCGATGCCGCCCTCCGCCATCACGGTGTGGGCCTTGCCGAACAGGGACTTGCAGATCACCGCCGTACGGGCGCCCTTCTCGCGGGCCTCGATGGCGGCGCGCAGGCCCGCGCCGCCCGCACCCACCACCACGACGTCCCACTGCTGTCGTTCGAGTTGCGTCATGTCAGAACAACCTCGGATCGTCGAAGGCACCGGACGCCACGAGGTAGACGTAGAAGTCGGCGAGCGCGACGCTGATCAGAGATGCCCACGCGAGCTGCATATGGCGATCGTTCAGCTTGCCGACCATGCCCCACAGGCGGTAGCGCACCGGGTGCTTGGAGAAGTGCTTCAGCCGGCCACCGATGATGTGCCGACAGGAGTGGCAGGAGAGGGTGTAGAGCCAGATCAGCACGATGTTGATCAGGAAGACGATCGTGCCGAGGCCCATATGGCCCCACTCGTAGTGCTCGTCGCGGAAGGCGAGAACGGTGTCGTACGTGAGGATTCCGGCGACCGGGACGGCCGCGTAGAAGAAGTACCGGTGGATGTTCTGGAAGATCAGCGGGAAGCGGGTCTCACCGGTGTACTTCTTGTGCGGCTCGGCGACCGCGCAGGCGGGGGGCGAGGCCCAGAAGCCCCGGTAGTACGCCTTGCGGTAGTAGTAGCAGGTCAGCCGGAAGCCCAGGGGGAAGATCAGGATCAGCAGCGCGGGGGACAGACCCCACCAGCTTCCGAAGATCTCCCAGTTGGGACCGCCCTTCATCGGGACGCAGTTCTCCGCGATGCAGGGCGAGTAGAACGGCGAGACATACGGCGCGGCGTAGTAGTCCGCGTTGGCGAATGCCCGCCAGGTCGAATAGACGATGAAGGCGAACAGTCCGCCGGCGGTCAGCGCCGGGGCGAGCCACCATCGGTCCGTCCGCAGATGGCGGGGAGCGATGGTGGCGCGCGTGGCGCCGTGCACGCCTGTATTGACTTGTGGTGGTTCTGTACCGGTGGCCAACGAGTTCTCCTAGGGAGCGTGCCGGTCTCGGACGCCCAGGCCCTCGTCGTCCGAGTCCGTCCACAGTGCGTTGTTGTACGGAACGTCCGGGATGGTGACCAGTTCATGGCGTTCGACCGGTTTGGGGGCGGCCGTACGGGTGCCACGGGGCTGATCACCGGCGCCACGCGGTCGATCGACGGTTCGTTCCAGCTCTCCCACGCGCTGGGTCAGCTCTCCTACGTGCTGCACCAGTTCGTCGAGGCGGTGCTGAATCGTGGTCAGGTCTACCTGCTGGGACATGACTTGCCCTCACTTCCGCAGCGTGCGGTGGCGTCGCTCATGCGCCTGCGAGTGTCGCGCCTCACATCCCCGCTTGTGAAGGGGACGTACGGGATTCTCATCGGCTCTCATCGCGTGCGCTGTCGGCGCGCCCCTGTGGCGGGTGCCTCAGTGAACCCATTTTCACACCTTCTGCCCCCTTTTCGCCGGGGGGTGTCCGGTGCCGTATTGCGCCGCTCGGGTGGCTTTGGGGCCTCTGTGCGCCGTGTCTGCCGCGCCTTCCGCCTTCTGTCCACTTCAGTGGCCCGGAATCGGTGTGATCATCCCAAATTCCATGAAACAGGATGAAGAGGTACAGCCCATGTCCCAGGTCGACGCGCCCAACGGGAGGGTCCGCCTTTTGACGTCCCAGACGTCCCCGATCTCCCGGGCCTCCCGGGGCACCGGGACCTCTCCGGCCTTCCGTGGTACGGGGACCTCCCGGGCGCTCCGCTCCGTAGCACTGCTCGCCACCGGCGCCCTCGTACTGCCCGTTCTCGCCGGGTGCTCGGCGGACGAGTCCGAGCGCACCGGGAAGGCGGCGGCCCAGGACATCGCGGCGTCCGCGCGGGACAAGGTCGCCGCCGGAGGCACCCTGCGCTGGGCCGTCGACGCGATGCCGACCACGCTGAACGCGTATCAGGCGGACGCCGACCCGGCCACCGCCCGGATCGCCGGGGCCGTGCTCCCCGCTCTCTTCACGCTCGACGCCGAGGGCCGGCCGCAGCGCAACCCGGACTATCTGGAGTCCGCGGAGATCGTCGACCGCGAGCCCAAGCAGGTCGTGCTCTACAAGCTGAACCAGAAAGCGGTCTGGAGCAATGGCCGGGAGGTCGGGGCACCCGACTTCGTCGCCCAGTGGCGGGCGCTCAGCGGCCGGGACTCGGCCTACTGGACCGCCCGAAACGCCGGATACGAGCGGATCGAGGAGATCCAGCGCGGCAAGAACGACCTTGAGGTCAAGGTCACCTTCAAGAAGCCGTACGCCGACTGGCGGTCCCTCTTCAGCCCGCTCTATCCGAAGGAGGTGACCGGTACCCCGAACTCCTTCAACGACGGGGCGCGCACCACGCTCAAGGCCACCGCAGGACCGTTTCAGCTGGGCCCCGTCGACCGTAAGGCCGGTACCGTCACCCTCGTGCACAACCCCCGCTGGTGGGGCGATCACACCAAGCTGGAACGCCTGGTGCTGACCGCCGTACCGCGCGAGAAGCGGGCCGCCGCGCTCGCCGCGGGCAGGCTGGACATCGCCGAGATCGACCGGAACACCGCGGACCGGATCGCCCTCGCCGCGCCGAAAGCCGGGCCGAAGGCCGGGGCGGGGTCGAAGGCCGGGGCCAAGGCCGGCGCCGATGCCGTGAAGGGGGCGAACGGACCGGGACCGGCGTACGGCCCCGACGGCGCCCCCGCCAAGCGCCACCCCGCGCACGGTCCTGGCGTCACCGCGTCCGCCGCGCTGAAGGCGTGGGCGCTGGCCAACGGCTCCGACGACGAGGCGGCCGAGAAGGCGCGGGCGTCCAGCGAGCAGACCGCCGAGGCCATCGCCGTCTACACCGCCGAGCAGACCGGGCTGCGCCGCTATGTGGTCCGCAAGTCCCTGGAGCCCGCGTACACCCAGCTCGCGCTGAACGGTGAGTCCGGCCCGCTCGCCGACGACCGGGTACGGCGGGCCGTGGCCCGCGCGCTCGACCGCAAGGAACTCGCCAAGACCGTGCTGCGCCCGCTGGGGCTGCCCGCGGTGCCGCCCGGCAGCCATCTGGCGCTGGCGGGGCAGTCGGCGTACACCGACAACAGCGGAGCGCTCGGCGAGCAGAACACCCAGGAGGCGCAGGCGCTCCTCGCGGACGCCGGGTGGGTCCCCGGGGGCGCGCTCAAGAAGCCCGCACCGGCGAAGGCGGGCGGCGAGGCCGGGGCTTCCGCGTCCCCGTCCGGGAACGAATCCCCGGCGGCCGACGAGTCCTCCGACTCCAAGTCCTCCGGCGGCAAGGCGGCGCGCCCCGCCGCCGGGCCGGAGCACGCAGCCCACCGGGACACGTCCCGGGGCGACGCCGCCTCCAGCGAGGGGCTCTACATCGTCGGTGACGACAAGCCCGCCGACCACGGCTCCGGCGGCCGGTCCGGCGGTACGCATGTGCTCGCGCCCGCCCCCGTGGCCTTCCAGGACCTGACCCGCCAGCGGCGCGCGGCGACCGCCGACGAGGCTCACGCCAAGGCCGGCGCCCAGGACGCCGGGAGCGCACCCGGCCGCAAGGGCGGTGCGGCGGGAGCGTACGCCCCGGCCGGTACGGCGGCCCCGGTCGCCGCGGGCGGGCGGCTCGGCAAGGACGGGAAGCCGCTCTCGCTGCGGTTCGTCCTGCCGTCGGGACCCGGTTCGGGACCGCTGCGCGCGGTCGGCGGCAAGATCGTGCGGATGCTGGACCGGCTCGGCATCCGGACCGAGATCGTCAAGGTCGAGGACGGGAACTACTTCAAGGACCACATCGCCTCGGGCGACTACGACCTGGCCCTCTACTCCTGGCCCGCCACCGCCTACCCGGCGACCGACGCCCGCCCCATCTACGCCAAGCCCGAGCCCGCGAGCGACGGCTCCCTGCTGGTGGAGCAGAACTACACCCGCGTCGGTACGGACTACATCGACCAGCTCTTCGACCAGGCGGCGGCGGAACTCGACGAGGACGAGGCGCGTGATCTGGTACGTCGCGCGGATGCCCGGATCTGGGCGGCGGCCGGGTCGATCCCGCTGTACCAGCGACCTGAGCTGGTCGCGGTCAGGCCGGCCGTCCGCAACGCGGGGGCGTTCGGGTTCGCCGTCCCGCGCTACCAGGACATCGGGTTTGCGAAGGCGGCGCCGAGGAAGGGGCGGGGCGGTGCGGATGCGGCTGGTGCCGCGGCTTCGGGGTGACCTTGCGTCTGCCCTTGGTCGAGTGACCGTGCCTGGGGCTCGGGGTCCGTCCTCAATCGCCGGACGGGCTGGGTGCTGCGGTCCTGGGTCTGCGCCGGATGCACGCCCTCGTGGCCCGGGGTCTGTCCTCAAGCGCCGGACGGGCTGGGTTTTCCGGTCCTGGGTTCTGCGCTGGGTGACCGTGCCTGGGGCCCGGGGTCTGTCCTCAATCGCCGGACGGGCTGAACGTGCGCGCCCGGGCAGGCAAAACCAGCCCCGCCGGCGATTGAGGCGCGGGGTCCGGGGCAGCGCCCCGGCAAGAACCCGCACCCTGCGTCGGCTGACGCGCACCCCTACGGGGTGTCCTCAAACGCCGGACGGGCTGAAAGTGCCAGCAGCCCCGCAGGGACACTTGCGCACCTGGGCAGGCAAAAACAGCCCCGCCGGCGATTGAGGCGCTGGGGGTCCCCCCACGCCGCAGGGCGTAGGGGGCGGCTCCGGGGCAGCGCCCCGGCGACCGGCCGCGCCATTGGCTGACGCGCACCCCCGCGGGGTGTCCTCAAACGCCGGACGGGCTGAATATGCGCACCCGGCTGC
>NZ_JBSGUP010000406.1:0-7435 GCF_053607985.1 Streptomyces sp. NPDC055078 | reverse complement strand
CATCGGCCCCGATGCCGACCACACCCCCTCGGACGGCCGATTCCGCCACGGTCGTCGGACGGCTGCTCGCCCGATTCCGCGCCAACCCGGACTCGATCGCCGTCGACGACGGCGGGACCACGCTGACGTACGCGGAACTCGACCGGGCCTCCCGCTCTCTCGCCCGCAGGCTCCTGGCGCACGGTGTCACGCCGGGAGGTCTCGTCGCGCTCCTCACCGAGCCGGGCGCCGACACCGTCGTCGGAGTCGTCGCGATCCTACGGGCGGGTGCGGGCTGGGTCCCGCTGGACGCCGGCCACCCGCCCGCACGGCTCATGGACCAGCTCGCGCGGACGGGTGTCCGCACGGTGATCTGCCACGACCGGACCCGCGCGGCGGGCGAGGCGCTCGGCGGCGTAACCCTGGTGCCCGTCGACGGACCGGTGCCCACCGCGCGGACCACCCCGGGGCCCCATGAGCAGGGGCTCCGGGCCACGTCCGGCATCCTCCGGCCGCCCGCCCCGGACACGGCCTCCACGCCACGGAACCCCGCTCCCCCGCCGGAGGGCCCCGCTCCCGCGCCGGACGGCCCTGTCGACGCGGACTCCATCGCGTACGTCATCTTCACCTCCGGCTCCACCGGTCGTCCCAAGGCAGTGCCCATCACCCATCGGTCGATGGAGAACTATCTGGACTGGGCCATCCGCACCTTCGGTTACGAGGAAGGGGACCGTCTTGCCCAGACGGCGTCGATCTGCTTCGACGCCTCCGTCCGCCAGTTGCTCGCCCCGCTGCTGGTCGGTGCCACGGTCGTGGCGGTGTCCTGGGACCTCGTGCGCGATCCCGACCTGTTGCTGACGCAGGTGGAACGCACCCGGATCACCGTATGGAGCTCCGTCCCAACGCTCTGGGAGCAGTTGCTGACCGCCGCCGAGGGGCGTGTACGGGGCGGCTCGCCGCGCCCGGACCTGTCGGCGCTGCGGTGGATCCACGTCGGTGGCGAGGCACTGTCGCCCGCGCATGTCCGCCGCTGGTTCGACCTCTTCGGAGACGGCCAGCGCATCGCCAATCTGTACGGGCCGACCGAGGCAACGATCAACGCGACGTGCCACATCATCAGCGACCGGCCCGACGACCATGTGCGGCGACTCCCGATCGGCCGCCCTGTCGCCGGTACCGAGGTGACGGTGGTCGGGCCCGACGGGGAACACCGTGAACCCGGCGAGCCTGGTGAACTCCTCATCGCCGGGATCGGGCTGACCCCCGGCTACCTGGGCGAACCCGCCCTGACGGCAGCCGCGTTCACGACGAGGAGCGGGCGGCGCTGGTACCGCAGCGGTGATCGCGTCCAGCTCTCCCCCGACGGCACACTGGAGTTCCTCGGGCGGCTGGACGACCAGGTCAAGATCCGCGGACACCGGGTCGAACCGGGTGAGATCGAGGCCGTCCTCCACACACATCCGCATGTCGCGCACGCCGTCGTCCTCGTACAGGACGGCCGTCTCGTCGCCTTCTTCACCACCAGGAGCGGGGCGACCCGGCCGCCGGACGCCGTGGCGCTCCGGCTCCATCTGGCGGACACCCTGCCGCCGTACATGCTTCCCGCCCGAATCGTCCACGTCGACGAGCTGCGGCTCACGGACACGGGCAAGGTCGATCGCCACCGGCTGCTCGCGCTCACGGCAGTCGGCGAGCCGGCGGGCACCGGCACCATGACACACACGCGCTCGGGTACGGACGGGCCGGTCGCGACGGCGGACACCACCGCGTCCACGGAACAGTCTTCCGGCGGTTCCGCCCCCGAGACCGGGGTACCAGCGGCGGCCTCCCGTCGCACGCCTCCGGCGACGCCGACCGAACGCCGACTGGCCGGCATCTGGACCGAACTGCTCCAGGTCGCCGATGTCTGCCGCGAGGACGACTTCTTCGCTCTCGGCGGCGACTCCCTGCTCATCCTTCAGGTGTTCGCGCAGCTGGAGCAGCCGGGCGGATCGCTCCCCCGGCCGACCGTCGTCTACCGTCACCGCACGCTCACGGCCCTCGCCACCGCGGTGGACGCGGCGGGGAACACAGCGGCGGTGGACGCGGCCTCCGAGGATCCCGGCGCGGTACCTGCGGACAGCCGGGCCATGACTCCGGCTCAGGTCGGCAGGACGGGCAGGGCAGATCGGACCGAACCCGCGCCGTTTCCGCTCACGCCCAGCCAGCGCGGCTTCCTGCTCGCGGAGGCGATCGCACCGGGCGCCGGATCGTCGTGGCTCGCACAACCGCGTCTGCACGGCCCGCTGCGCACCGACCGCTTCCAGGCGGCGGTGGACCTGCTCGTCGCGCGCCATCCCATGCTGCGTACGGTCTTCCCCGCCGGGGCACGGCCGGCTGTCCAGCAGGAGCTTCCGCCCGCGCTGCGCCTGCCGGTCGACTTCGAGACACTCGCCGAGCCAGACCGGCTGGCGGCGCGGATCGCCGCAGAGAGGGGCCGCCGCTTCGACGTGTGGGCCTGGCCCCTGCTGCGCCTGCGGGTGCTCACTCTCGCACCGGAGGAGCACGTCCTGGTGGTGCACGCCCATCACATCATCGGCGACGGCTACAGTGCCGCGCTCCTCGTGCGGGAGCTGATGGCCGTGTACGACGCACTCACCCGCGAGGAGGAGGCGGAGCTGCCCGCGCTGCGCGGCACCTTCCGCGACCTCGCCGCCCACCTGGCCCGTCTCTCCCCGCAGCCCGGAACGATCGACGGTTCTCAGGACCGGGTGGCACTGGGTCCCGGCGCGGCACCCGGCACGGCCCAGGTGCCCGCCGGGGACGCCCATGGCCGGTGGGAGCGGCTGACCGCCCCGTACCGTACGCCGGTACTGCGTACGGGCGTCGCCGGAGCAGCGGCGGCCGTGGGAGAAGAGGGAGAAGGGGGAGAAGAGGGAGGGGCCGGGCAGCGCGGGCACCGTCCCGGCGGGGAGGGCAGCGGGTTGTGGGCCGTCGGCGGCCCCGCGCCGTTCCACTCCTCCGGATTCGTGATCGACGCCGGGCGGGTGGAACGGTTGCGCGCACTCGCGTCCGGTGCCGGTGCGACCCTGTACGCGCCCCTGCTCACCGCCTACTACCAGGCGCTGGTGGCCACCACCGGCCAGTCGGACCTGATTCTCGGTCTCGCCGTGAGCGGCAGGGACCACCCGCTGCCCGATGTCAACCGGGTGTTCGGCCCGTTCGCCACGGCTGTCCCCGTACGGCCGGCCTGCCCGGGCTCCGAACCGTCAGCCGTCCCGGACTTCGGTGCTGATCTGCGGCGGGTCGTCGCGGATGCCGTCGCGGCGAGGACGTACGACGGCGCCGTGCCCCTTCACGCGCGCGGTCTGCCGCTGACCGCACAGTTCTTCTTCACCTTCCTGGACTTCTCCGCCCTGGGGCCGGAGAGCGGGGAGACGCTGACGGTCACCTGGGAGGACGGCGACAGCGAGTTCACGCCGCCTCCGGTCGGTACGGATGTCTTCCTGGCGGCACGCCTCGACGGGGACCGTCTCCGGGTCACCGTCCGCGCGTCGGCGGCGGCGTTCACCCCGGACGAGCTGGCCGCGTTCGCGCGCTCGGTGCACGACAGGCTGGCGCACGCGGTGGTCCAGCCCGCGCCGGGCCTGAGCGCTGCTCCGAACCTGAGCGCTGCTCCGAACCTGAGCGCTGCTCCGAACCTGAGCGCTGCTCCGAACCTGAGCGCTGTTCCGAACCTGAGCGCTGTTCCGAACCTGAGCACTCCACACCGGACCGCGCCACGACCGGGGAAGCGCACGGAGAGAGGACCGGAGGACAAGCGCATGGACGCCGCGCTCGTCGGCTATCTGCCGTCACCGTCCCATCTCGCGCGGCTGGCGGGCCTGCCCGCGATGGCGCGACAGCGTGAGGAACTGCGGACCCTGCTCTTCCCCGACGGCCGGCCACGGCTGCTCGAAACCACGACGACACCGCTCGGCCGGTCCGGCTTCGTCTGTGTCCCGCTGTTCGCGGACGAACTCGCCCGTGGGGACACGCTTCTCGGGCACACCGCCCATGGAGTGAGCCTCGCGGCGTCCCTCGGCGCACGGTCCGTGTCCCTGGCCGGGATGATCCCCTCGCTGACCGGCTACGGATTCGACGTCGTCCGTACGACCGGCGCGGCCGTCGCCGTCACCACCGGACATGCGACGACCGTCGTGTCCGTCGTCAAGACCGTGCACGCGGCGCTCGACGCCACCCGGCAGGAGCTGGGAGACCTCACGGTCGCTGTCGTGGGGCTGGGATCCATCGGCGTCTCGTCGCTCGAACTGCTGCTGACCCAGTCCCGGCGCCCGCCCGGCCGGCTGCTGCTGTGCGATGTCGTGGGCAGCGGGCCGCGCCTCAAGGAACTCGCGGAGAGCCTGCGGGAACGCTCACTGGCCGACGCCGTGGACGTACTGGAGTCGGATGCCGGACTTCCCGACCCGGTGTACGCGGCCGACCTGGTCGTCACGGCGGTCAGCGGCGGTGGAGCGCTGCTCGACATCGACCGGCTGAGGCCCGGCACGACGGTGGTCGACGACTCCTTCCCGCACTGCTTCGACACGAGCCGCGCGATCCGCCGGATGCGGGACCGGCAGGATGTCCTCGTCGTCGGCGGCGGACTGCTGGCGGTCGGCGCCACGGAACGGCAGGTCGCGGACGGGCTGCCACCCGCCGCGGCCTCCGGATATCTCGCGCAGCCGTGGCTCCCCGGCACTCTCGCCTCCTGCCGGCTGGAGTCCTTGCTGCACACATCCGGTGCGGGCATGCCCCCGGTGCACGGCCTGGTCGACGGGCCGACGGGCCTGGCCCACTGGACCGCGGCGGAAACGGCCGGCGCACAGGCCGCACCACTGCACCTGCTCGCCCACACCGTCGACCCGAACACCGTCAGGGGATTCCATACGGAAGTCTGACCGCCGCACCCCTGCGCGTGTGTACGGCGGACGCACCGTGGTCGGGCAGCGATGGCCTCCTCCGTCACGGCCGTCTCCCGTTGCGGGGACGCCATGTCGCAGAAGAACGCACTATGTGTCAGACCCCGGCTCTACGGTTTCCTCATGACTCCTGAGATGCGAGACAGGCTACGTCCCTTTCGCGACAAGGCGATTGCACAGGGCATTCCCGCCACTGACGTGGAGCGGTGGCTGGCAACCGCTCGTATGTGCGCGACACTTGCGCGGGAAGGGGACGGACCGGTCGTGGGCCGGTTCGGCGGCCCCCTGATGCTTCCCGCCGACACCCCGAACCCCTTCTACCCCTTTGTCGCCTCCGTCGACCTCGCGGCACTGCCCGATGACGCGACGGATCTCCCCCTGCCCTCGGACGGTCACCTTCTGCTGTTCGCCTTTCCTCAGGACGACGGCGACTGCGCCAACATGGGCGAAGCGGTGTACGTCCCCGCCGGTACGGCAGTGGAGGAGCGGGACAGGAATTCCTGGGAGTGGTCCGACATCGAGGACTACCGGCAGACGGTCGAGGCGTTTCCCCAGGGGCAACTGCGGGCGACGATCAACGCTTCCCTGCCTTGGCACCACGCGGTCGAGATCCCCGAGGCTCCCTACAGCAAGCCGCTCCCCGGGCACCCCCGCTCCGAGGAACTGGTTGAGGTGTGGGAGGACACCTGCGGCGACATCGCCACCTCAGGGCCTCTCCGGATCGGCGGATACGCCTCGGAGGAGGGCACCGAATTCGACCCGGTCGAACGCGCCGTGTGGTGCGCGGTGAAAGCGGCGGAAGCGGGCCACTGGGATGGGGAGATGTCGGATGCCGTCGACGACTGGGTGCTGCTCGCCGACTGGGATCCCGGCATCCGGGGCAGGGAGGGCGCCACCGTCCACTGGGCGATCCAGCGCAAGGACCTGGCCGCACAACGCTTTGACCGTACATTCGCCACTGTCCACTGGAACCCGTGACCGCAGCTCCGCCCGCGCCGCCACAGCGTCTCACGGATCGAGGATGGCCGATGCACCGTCACCGGCCCAGACCGCCTTGAGACGAAAGGGTCAGCACCTGACGGAGCCGCACTCTCGCCAGTCGGGCCTTCGCCCGTCAGGCGGACCGGGCCCGGCGGTTCCCCGACCCGACGGCTCCCGCGATGGGTCACGCCGAAACACATCATGCGCCCCTGGAGAGGGGCCTGCTCCTCGACCGCAGCCTGGTGCGAGAACAGCTGGGGATCGAACCCGAAGAGGCGGACCAGGTCCTCAGGATCCGGGAAAGCGCCGCACTGCAACAGCTAACCTCAAAGAGGCACTAGCGCCCCGTCGGCACTCCGGCGAAGCCTGAAACGGTGTACCGCGGGAAGCCTAGGGGGAAGGGGGCTTTCGCATGGACCTGACGAACCGGCACCGGGTGTCGGTGCTGCACATCGACCGTGACGCCGATCTGCCGTTGCTGTACGTCTACCTGCCGGAGGAGAACGTGTTCCGGACGCTGGGGTACGTACGGCTGCGGGGGGTCATGGTCGCGGACGGCGTGAGTCATGACGGACCGGACACCGCCGATCAGCGGGACGGGTTCCTGCTGAAGGTCCTGACCGCGCTGCTGGTCCCGCCGCACGAGGCGCGGCGCATCGTGCGTACGGCCGATCACCTCTCGGAGCAGGGGGGTCCGTCCCCGGCCGGTCCTGGTCCTGGTCCCGGTCCTGGTCCTGGGCCTGGGCCTGGGCCTGGGCCTGGGCCTGGGAAGGGCCTCGGCGCGCACATGCCGTATGCGCAGGCGTTCCCCGCCGGGGCCGGGGGGCAGAGCGGTACCCACCTGACCGGGCCCGGCATCGTCGTGGGGCTGCTGGGCGGTCTGCTCGCCGGCTGGCTGCTGGCCGGCTGGAACGGCGCGGTGATCGGCGCGTTCGTGGGGGCGTCGACGTTCCCCGATCTGTTCATGGGGATCTGGCAGGCCGTGCACGCCCGGAGCGCCCGCAACCAGGTGGAGATCCACGACACGGTGGCCCTGCTGCTCATCGCCGCCGGCACGGTCGCGGGGGGAGTGCTCGGCCATGTGCTCGGGAGCGAGGGTTTCGGCCAGGCACGCGGTGTCTTCCTCGGTATGGCGCTGGCGGCGTTCACGCTCGCTGTGCTGGCCACGGCCTTCAGCATGGTGCCGTTCCGGCAGCGGTCGGCGGTCTGGCTGGGCCCGCTGGTCGTGGGCGGGCTGGCCTGGGCGGCGTACACGCTGTGGAGCAGCCCCGTCGCGCTGGCGCTGGGGGTCGTCCTGGGATCAGTGGCCGCCGGCGCCCTGGCGCAGCGGATCGGCGGTGCCGGCTGACCGCGCGTACGGGGCCGGCGGGGCCGGGGTCCGGTGAGTGGCGCGCGCGGGGCCGGCGTCCGGCGGGTGGCACACAGGGCCGAGGCGCGGTCAGGTGGCCGGGGCAGAGTTTTCGGGCCGCCCGTCCTCCTGGTCGGCGGGAGCGATGTCCCAGGACTGGGAAGCGGCGTCGTAGGAGATCCGGAAC
>NZ_JBSGUP010000405.1:0-7440 GCF_053607985.1 Streptomyces sp. NPDC055078 | reverse complement strand
CGTTGGGGGTCCCCCCGGACGAAGTCTGGGGGAGATTGAGGACACCCCGCAGGGGTGCGCGACAGCCGACGCACGGTGCGGCGCCCCCGCCGGGCGCTGGATTTGGCCGGGCCCGCCCGCACATGCCCCGGGCGCGGGTGGAAGCGCTCACCCTGGCCCGGGGCGCGCGCCCGCGACGCGGTAGCGGCGTTCGGGGCGGCCTGTGCCGCCGTATCGGAGGGTCACCTCCACTCGGCCGGTCTCGACGAAGTACTCCAGGTACCGCCGCGCGCTCACCCGGGAGAGCGATCCCGCCTCCGCGCACTCGGATGCGGACAGATCCCCGGCGTGTTCCCGCAGGATGCGCTCCACCAACTCGGCGGTGTGCGCGGCCAGTCCTTTGGGCAGTTCGCGCGAGCCGGGCGGGCGGGTGCCGAAGATCTGGTCCACGTCCTCCTGGCGGGCCTCGCCGAGCTGATCGAAGCGGGAGCGCAGCGAGGCCACATGCCGCAACTGCTCCTGAAGGGCGGTCTGGTTGAACGGTTTGATCAGATAGTGCAGCGCCCCCGCCCGCAGCGCGGCCCGCACCAGACCGGCGTCCCGCGCGGCCGTGATGAACAGCGCGTCCACGCTCGCACGCGTCTCGTCACGCTCCTCGGCGGCCCGCAGTTCCCGCAGCACACTGAGCCCGTCCAGATCGGGCAGATAGATGTCGAGCAGAACAAGATCAGGCCGCAGCCGTTCCGCCGCGCGCAGCGCCTCGGCACCGCTGTGTGCCACTCCGGCGACCCGGAAGCCCTCGGTCGCGGACACATAGCGGCTGTGCAGCTTGGCGACCATGAAGTCGTCATCGACCACCAGCACATTCATCACACGCTCACGCTAGGGCGCGACCACAATGACCACAACGTCCGTTGATTCCGGAAGAGAGACACTTTCTTAACGCACAGGCAACATGTGGGCCACTTCACACTCCCCTACCGAGAGGCGGCTCACGTGCGATTGCGCACTCCCCTCGCCCTGATCGGGGCAGCGTTGCTGGTATTCGTGGGGCCGCCGCTGCTCAATACGGGCAAGGGCTCCGATACCGGCACGCGCATTCCCGGTCTGCGGTTCATGGTCCCCAACACGCCCGGCGGTGGCTATGACATCACCGCGCGTACGGCGGCCAAGAACGCAGAGGACGCCAACCTGACCCATGACATCGAGGTCTTCAACCTGCCCGGCGCGGGTGGCACCGTCGGACTGACCCGGCTGGTCGGTGAGCACGGCAACGGCAGGCTCGCCATGTCCATGGGCCTGGGCGTCGTCGGTTCCGTACACACCAACAAGACGCCCAAGACGCTTGAGGACACCACCCCGATCGCCCGGCTCACCGAGGAGCAGGACATCGTCGTGGTGTCCAAGGACTCCCCGTACAAGACGATCGACGATCTGCTCAAAGCCTGGAAGGAAGACCCCGGCAAGCTGGCCGTCGGTGGCGGTTCGTCACCCGGCGGGCCCGACCATCTGGCGCCGATGCTGATGGCCCAGGCCGCCGGCATCGCGCCCAAGACGGTCAACTACATCCCCTACGACGGCGGTGGCGAGCTGCTCGCCTCCATCCTGGGCAACAAGGTCGCCTTCGGTGTCTCCGGCGTCGGCGAGTACCTCGACCAGATCAAGTCGGGTCAGCTGCGGCTCCTCGCCGTCACCGGCCCCAAGCGGGTCCCCGGACTCGACGCCCCCACCCTGCGCGAGGCCGGACTCGACGTCGACTTCACCAACTGGCGCGGCATCGTCGCCCCGCCAGGGCTCTCCGGTGCCGAGCGCGACAAGCTCATCGCGCTGATCGAGAAACTGCACGACTCCAAGGAGTGGAAGGCGTCGCTGAAGAAGAACGGCTGGGACGACGCCTTCCTCGCCGGCGACAAGTTCGGCGATTTCCTGAAGGAGCAGAACACTCGCGTGGACTCGGTGCTGAAGGAGCTGGGACTGTGAACTCATCCGGAACGCGCGCATCCCGCCCGATGGGCACGCCCGCCCGGCCCGGTTCCCGCGAATGGCTGCGGGAGCACTCCGAACTCGGCGTCAGCGTCCTGCTGTTCGCCATCGGAGTGCTCGTCCTGACCGACGCGCTGACCATGGACGTCGACATCGCCCAGCGCGGCCCGGTCGGCCCCAAGACCGTGCCCATAGCCGTCGGCATCGCACTGCTGCTGGTCGCGGTGTTCCTCGCCGTCGACGTCATGCGCGGTGGCCGCGGTGAGGCCGAGGGCGGCGAGGACGTCGACCTCAGCGAGCCCAGCGACTGGCGGACGGTGCTGCTGCTCGCCGGGGTCTTCCTGGGCTTCGCCGTACTCATCGGCCCGCTCGGCTTCCCCATCTCCGGGACCCTGCTCTTCTGGGGCGCCGCCTTCGCCCTCGGCAGCAAGCACTTCCACCGTGACCCGCTGATCGCCGCCGTGCTGTCCGTGGTCACGTACTACGTCTTCAACAATCTGCTCGGCGTTCCGCTCCCCGGTGGCCCGCTGATGGGGGTGCTCTAGCCGATGGACTCTCTCAATTCGCTGATCGACGGCTTCGGCACCGCGCTGACCCCCATCAATCTCCTCTGGGCGGTCATCGGTGTCCTGCTGGGGACCGCGATCGGGGTACTGCCCGGCATCGGGCCCGCGATGGCGGTCGCCCTGCTGCTGCCGGTGACCTACGGCCTGGAGCCGACCGGCGCGTTCATCATGTTCGCCGGTATCTATTACGGAGCGATGTTCGGCGGCTCCACTACCTCGATCCTGCTGAACACACCAGGGGAGAGCGCGGCCGTCGTCGCCGCGATAGAAGGCCATCCCATGGCCAAGTCGGGGCGCGGCGCGCAAGCGCTCGCCGCCGCGGCGGTCGGCCACTTCGCGGGTGGCATGATCGGTACGATCCTGCTGGTCGCACTCGCCCCGACCGTCGCCGACCTGGCCGTGGACATCGGTGCGCCCGACTACTTCGCCATCATGGTGCTCGCCTTCATCGCCGTCACCTCCGTGCTCGGCTCCTCCCGCGTCCGAGGTCTGGCGTCCCTGCTGATCGGTCTCACCCTGGGCCTTGTCGGCCTCGACCAGATGACCGGTCAGCAGCGGCTCACCTTCGGTTCGCTCCAGCTCGCCGACGGCATCGATGTCATCATCGTCGCGGTCGGCCTCTTCGCCATCGGCGAGGCGCTGTGGGTCGCCGCCCATCTGCGCCGCGGCGGACAGCCGCCGATCCCGGTCGGGCGCCCCTGGCTCGCCAAGTCCGACATCCAGCGCACCTGGCGGCCCTGGCTGCGCGGACCGCTCATCGGCTTCCCGTTCGGCGCGATCCCGGCGGGCGGCGCCGAGATCCCGACGTTCCTCTCGTACGTCACCGAGAAGCGGCTCTCCAAGCACAAGGACGAGTTCGGCAGGGGCGCCATCGAAGGTGTGGCGGGACCCGAGTCGGCGGCCTCGGCCTCCGCGGCGGGCACCCTGGTCTCCATGCTGACGCTGGGGCTGCCGACCACGGCCGTCGCGGCCGTCATGCTCGCGGCCTTCCAGCAGTACGGCATCCAGCCCGGACCGCTTCTCTTCGAGCGGGAGACCGAACTGGTGTGGGGCCTGATCGCCTCGCTCTTCGTCGGCATGGTGCTGCTTCTCGCGCTGAACCTGCCGCTCGCCCCGGTCTGGGCGAAGCTGCTGCGCATCCCGCGCCCCTACCTCTACGCGGGGATCCTCTTCTTCGCCGGGGTCGGCGCGTACGCGGTCGGTGGCGAGGCCATCGACCTCGTCATCCTGCTGATCATCGGTCTGATCGGCCTGGGCATGCGGCGGTACGGGCTGCCCATTCTGCCGGCCGTCATCGGGGTCATCCTCGGCCCGGCCGCCGAACAGCAGCTCCGCCGGGCACTCCAGATCAGCGACGGCAGCATCACCGGCCTGGTGAACACGCCGTTCTCGGTGATCGTGTACATCATCATCGCGGTCCTGCTGGCCTGGCCCCTGATCAAGAAGTGGATCGTCAGCCGCCGTAACGTTTCGGTATGAACGAAGACATCCTCCCCGCGACCCCCGCCGATGTGACCGTGGTGAAGGCCGTGACCACGCGGCCCACCGCCGCTCCATCGAACGGATCGGTGTCGTGCCCGCCCCCATGGAGGCGGACCACGCCGCCGATGTGGCCGCGGGGAGGGTGTTCGTCACCGGTGACCCGGTGACCCGGTGACCCGGTGATCCGGTGACCGGAGTGATCGTCCTCGCACACCACGGTCGCCCCCGGCCGTGTCGCCTCCCCGTTTCTTCCGGGGGAGCGGCCCGGGTGAGGGACAATCGGCGGGTGACCCTGAAGATCGCCATCGACGCCGGATCGGGCGTCGCCCCATTCGAACAACTCCGCGCCCAGATCTCCGGACAGGCCCGCTCCGGCGCGCTTCCGGTGGGCTACCGCCTCCCCACCGTCCGTGGCCTCGCGGAGGAGCTGGGCCTCGCCGCCAACACCGTCGCCAAGGCGTACCGGGCGCTGGAGACGGACGGTGTCATCGAGACCCATGGCCGCAAGGGGACGTTCGTCGCGGCGGCCGACGACGCGGCGGCCCGCGAACTGGCCTCGGCGGCCCAGACCTTCGCGGACCGGGCCCGCCGCCTGGGGGTTCCGCAGGCCGCCGCGCTCGCCGCGTGCCATGACGCCCTGCGCGCGGCGTACGAATAGCCCCGCGTCGCCAGGCCACTCCCGGGCGTACGGAGGGACCCGGGCTCCGGCCGGGACGTACGGAAGGGCTCGCGCTCCGGCCCGCGCGTACAAGGCGTACGACAACAGACCCGCGCGCGCCGCCCGGGTCCGTACGCGGGAAACAGCCCTGCCCGGGGGAGGACGCGGCACGGGAGCCGGCGCGGCGTGCGCGCTACAGATACAGTCCTGCGTCCGCTCCGTCGTTCTGGTCCGGGATCGACGGCGGAGAGGTGCCGCGCCGCAGGGCGAACAGCTCCGCCAGTGTCGCACCGCCCCGCCCGACGCCCTCCTCCGTGCCCAGCCACCGCACCGCCTCACCACGGGTCAGCGACCCGACCTCGATCCGGGCCAGACAGCGGCCCGGCCGCACCACGGCGGGGTGGAGGCGTTCGAGGTCCTCGTTGGTGGTCACCCCGACCAGGACATTGCGGCCCTGGCCCAGCAGTCCGTCCGTCAGATTGAGCAGCCGGGACAGCGCCTGTCCTGCGGTGTGCTTGGCCTCGCCTCGGATGAGTTCGTCGCAGTCCTCCAGCAGCAGCAGCCGCCAGCGCCCCTTCGCGGTGCCCTCGTCCTCGCCGATGGCGATGTCCATCAGATAGCCGACGTCATTGAAGAGCCGCTCGGGGTCGAGGACACAGTCGACCTGGCACCAGTCCCGCCAGGAGCGGGCGAGGGTGCGCAGCGCGGAGGTCTTGCCGGTGCCGGGCGGCCCGTGGAGCAGCAGCAGGCGGCCCGCGATGTCGTCGGGGGTGACCTTCATCAGCCGGTCCATCGCGTCGGCGACCGGCGCGGTGTAGTTGGGCCGGATCTCTTCCCAGGTGCCCGCCGCGATCTGGCGGGTGGTCCGGTGCGGCCCCCGGCGCGGGGAGACGTACCAGAATCCCATGGTGACGTTCTCCGGCTGGGGCTCCGGCTCGTCCGCCGCGTCGTGCGTCGCCTGCTTGAGGATCTTCTCGGCCAGCTCAGGGTTGGCGGCCGTCACCGTGACATCGGCCCCGCGATTCCAGCGGGAGACCAGCAGGGTCCAGCCCTCGCCCTCGGCGAGCATGGCGCTGCGGTCGTCGTCCCGCGCGGAGCGCAGCAGCTTCGCCCCGGGCGGCAGCAGCTCGGCCTTGGGTTTGACCCGGTCGATGGAGTGGCTGTGGGAGTAGGGCTGCTCGCCCGTGGCGAACCGGCCGAGGAAGAGCGCGTCGATGACATCCGACGGAGAGTCGCTGTCGTCGACGGTGAGCCGGATCGGCAGTGCGTCCTGGGGCTGTACGGCAGACATGCGCTCCATCTGAGGCTGAGGGGCAGACATGCGCCCCATGATCCGGTACAAGACCTTCCGGCGCCCGTATTTTTGTCGGGTGGCGCGCCCCGCCGGGGGTCGCGCCACCGGCCGTACGGGTCAGCGACCGGCCCCCCGGAGCACGGCCGCCGCCCGCCTGGTGCGGCGCACCATGGCGTATCCCTTGGTGAGAGCACGGTCCTTGGCGAAGTTACGGGCGATGGACCGCCCCTCGATGAGCCGCTCGAACTCCTCGACGCCGGTACTGCGCCGGACGGTGAGCCGCTCGATGGCGTACGGCCCCTGGGCCGGCCGGGCGAGCGCGTTGCCGACGGCGAGGGACTGCGCGTACCCCGCTGCCCTGACCGCGTCCCGCACCCTGCGGCTGGAGTAGCCGAAGGGATAGGCGAACGACCGGGGGGCGGTCCCCAGCTCGTCCGCGATGATGTCGCGGCAGCGGACCGTCTCGTACCGCAGTGGTTCGTCGCCGAGCTGGTCCATCTGGGGATGGCTGTGGGTGTGCCCGCCGATCTCGGTGCCCGCGGCGGCCAGTTCCCTGACCTGGTCCCAGTCGAGCATGGTGTCGAGCGCGCCGCCCTCGTCATGGGCGCCGCGCAGCCAGCCGGTCGAGACGAACAGCGTCGACGCGAAACCGTGCTTGGCCAGGGCGGGGAGGGCGTAGCGGTGCACGCCCTCGTATCCGTCGTCGAAGGTGATGAGAATCGGCCGCCGGGGCAGCGGCCGGTGGCCCTCGGAGCGCCAGGACTCGCCCAGCTGAGCCGTGGTGAGGGGGGTGAACCCGCGCTCGCCGAGCATGGCCATCTGCTCGGCGAACGCCTCCGGCGACACGGAGAGCCCGAGGGTCGCCCTCGCCGGCTGATGCGCGACGGCGTGATACATCAGGACGGGTACGGGCTCGCTCACCGGGCCTCGCTCTCCGCGGCCGGCGACTCCACCGACTTCGGTGACAGCGACGCCGGCGACTTCGGTGACGGCGACTCCGCGGTCGGTGACTCCCCTGACTCCCGTGACTCCTTCGGCTCCGGCGGCAGCGGTGCGATCGGGCCCGATGAGAACGTCACACCGCCTCCGCGCGCTTTGGCGCTCCCCACCGCATAGCCGCCCGCCGCGGTGACGACCCCGGCGATGATGGCACCCGCCCGGCCGGCTCCGCCGCGCCGGCCCAGCGCCGCGTCCCGCAGCCCGCGCACCACACCCGCTGGCAGCACCCGGGTGGTGTAGCGGCGCTCGGACTCCAGGCCCTTGCCCGACCCGACACTCTTGGCGACGAGCGCCTTGGACAGGCCCTCGGCGTAGGTACGCGTACGGAAGTAGGCGAACCGCTCCCGGGGGGCGGGGACCTTGTGATGGATCACCGCCCGGTCGTCGATCAGGAGTACGGCGTCGGGGACGGCCTTGCTGAGCCGGATGCACAGCTCCGTCTCCTCGCACCCCAGCGGCCTCTTGTCGCCGTCCCGTCC